>PMWR01000621.1 GCA_003166055.1 Acidobacteriaceae bacterium | reverse complement strand
CTAGTGGTGTTGCAAACGTTCTTCGCCCTACGCAGCTTGCTGTCGCGGAGGGACAGGATGAGAGTAACCACGGGTCTGCGAAGCGCAACCCAGGGTGAGCACGCGAAAAGGAAGTTCGAGCCCTGGTGGGGCACGGTGAAACAAATGGGTTCCGCGAGTTGTCAAGCCCTATTCATTCAATTTCTGACGCATCTCCCGTATTATCAGCGCCTTCCATCGACAGCTCGGTTGCCGATTGTTTCTCTCAGTCCGTTAAGCTTTCTTTAGGAGTTGTACTGTGCGCGGACCAGCGACATCCAGACCGGCTCGATCACGGGCTCAAGCCCGCGCAAGTTACCGTTTTTCAGTACTTTAGCTTCCGGATTCTTGAAAACAAAATACTTTACGAGAGAACCCTGCCCCCAACGCCTTGAAAACCGACAATTTGCCCAAAACACCCAGGGGGGGATGGGGGGGTGGGGGGCTCGCAAGGCCCTCCATTGTAACTGTGGATCCGTCAGCTACCGCAAGTGCGGTGTCTCAACCCATCCCCCGTAACCTTGCTCCGTGTTCCCTGTTCCCAATCCCTGTTCCCGCCGCTCCGTTTCCTGCCTCTCTTCCCCGGTACAATGAATCAGGAAGCCCGAGCCCACGCAGAACATGTCGGACGAAGAGCGGAAAAAGCCCCAAATCCCCGATGCCCGCAAGGCGGATGAAGATCCGGTCGGCAAAGTTTACGACGCCCACCTGGTCCGCCGCCTTGCCCATTACCTGCGTCCCTATTGGTGGCAGGCCACCATCTCCGCCGTCGCCGTAAGCCTAAAATCTCTCAGTGATGTCACCGGCCCATACCTCATCAAGGTCGCCATCGACCGCTACCTGACAGGGAATGCTGGGCCTGCCACCAACTGGCTCACACGGCGGCTGCCGGCTGATCCTAACAAAGGGATCACGGAACTGGCCGAAATCTATCTTTTTGCCCTGCTCTGTGCGTACGTTTTTGAGTTCATTCAGACGTATCTGATGCAATGGACCGGCCAGAAGATCATGTTCGACCTGCGCCGCGACATCTTTCGCCACATGCAGCGCATGCACATCGGCTTCTTCGACACCCACGCCGTGGGCCGCCTGGTCACTCGCCTCACCTCCGACGTAGACGCCATCAACGAAATGTTTACCGGCGGCGTGCTGGCCATCCTCGACGACTTTCTCAACCTCACCATCATGGCCGCGGTCATGCTCAGCATCAACTGGTGGCTGGCCCTCATCGCCTTCTCCGTGCTGCCGTTGATCCTGATTGCCACGCGCCTTTTTCGCGACCATGTGCGCGAGAGCTACCGCCGCGTCCGCGCCGCCATCGCGCGCATCAACAGCTTTACGCAGGAGCATATTTCGGGGATGGCGGTGGTGCAGTTGTTCAACCGCGAAGAGCGCGCTTTCAAGGACTTTGAGGACGTCAATCGCCTGCACATGATCGCCTTCAAGGACACCATTTTTGCGTACGCGCTCTATTACCCCGCCGTCGATGTCCTTTCGTCGGTGGCGATCGCGCTGGTGGTGTGGCGCGGGGGCTTCTCGGTGCTCACGGGCGTTGTGACCATCGGCACGCTCAACATGTTCATTTTGTATTCGCTGCGGTTCTGGCGGCCAATTCAGGATTTGAGCGACAAGTACAACATTCTGCAGGCGGCCATGGCGGCCTGCGAACGCATCTTCAAGCTGATGGATACGCCGCCGGAGATCGTGAATCCGGAGCATCCAAAGTTGGGGGACGGGTCAAACCGGATCGAATTCCGGCATGTCTGGTTCACCTATCAGAAGTTGGACGAGGCGCAGCAGGAGGCGATTGTCAGGGCTCGCATTTCCGAGACGGCCTGCGCCGAACTTACCGCGCTGGGCGGCATCGAGTGGATCCTCAAGGATGTGTCGTTCACCATTGAAGCAGGGCAAACAGTGGCTATTGTGGGACATACGGGCGCGGGCAAGACTACGCTTATAAGCCTTCTCATGCGCTTCTACGACGTGACCGCGGGGCAGATCCTGCTGGACGGCGTGGATCTGCGCGAGCAGGACCTGCTCACGCTGCGGCAGCACTTTGCCGTGGTTTTGCAGGACCCGTTCCTGTTTACCGGGACCATGCAGGAGAATATCCGGTTGGGGAACGAAGAGATTACCGAGGCGCGCCTTCGCCAGGCGGCGCGCGACGTAAATGCGCTGGACTTCATCGAGACCCTGCCCCTGGGGTTCGACGAGCCGGTGCAGGAGCGGGGCAGCTCGCTCTCCACCGGCCAGAAGCAGCTCATCAACTTCGCCCGCGCGCTGGCCTACAACCCGCGCATCCTGATCCTCGACGAGGCCACCTCAAGCGTGGATACCGACACGGAACTGCGCATACGGGGCGCGCTGGAGCGCATGGTCGAGGGGCGCACCAGCGTGCTGATCGCGCATCGGCTTTCCACGGTGCAGAGGGCCGACACAATCCTGGTGATGCACAAAGGCCAGTTGCGCGAGATGGGCTCGCACCAGCAACTGCTGACGCAGCGCGGCATCTACTGGAAGCTGTACCAGTTGCAGTATAAGGATCAAGAGCAGTTGTCAGTGGCTAGTGGNNGATTAGAAAAGCAAAGCCCCTGCGTTTTGGGACTGGGATGCTTCTGCACTGGTAAGATTTTGGTGGGGCCCGCATGAGCGTTAAGGCACTTTATCCCGGCACGTTTGACCCGCCGACCAACGGTCACGTGGACCTGATTTTGCGCGGGGCCAAGCTGTTTGAGCACCTGACGGTTGGGATTCTCAACAACCCAGTGAAGAATCCGCTGTTTACGGTGGAGGAGCGGGTGGAGATGCTCAGGGAGTCGACCAGCTCGCTGGGAAACGTCTCGGTGGCCACGTTTGACGGGCTGATGGTGGACTTTGCGCGGCAGTTGGGCGCCACGGCAGTCTTGCGCGGGATACGGGCCATCTCCGACTACGAGCACGAGTTTCAGATGGCGCTGATGAATCGGCGGCTGGCTCCGGAGATCGAGACGGTCTTCTTGCAGCCGGCGGGGCGCTACTCGTTTGTCAGTTCGCGCATGCTGAAAGAAGTGTTCAGCTTCGGCGGGGACGTGACGGGGCTGGTGCCGCCCAACGTGCTCAAGCGGCTGCGCGGACGGATGAACAAGAGCTGAAACCCACGCTCGATTTTTTGCGCACAACACGAAAACACGTACTGCTTTAAGGCGACAAAACGAGCCGGAATGTAGGCCTATAGGCGTACGAATTCGCNNGGGTATAGGCGGACGTTTTCTTCAAAAACCGAGTATATTTTGGTGTTTTTCGGGCACTTTTCGATGCGAATCCTGCTGCTTTTGGCGTGCCCAAAGCGTCTGCGCGTGCGAGAGCTATTGCAGCTTTTGGTCCAGCCAGGATTTGACTGCGTCGCCGGACATGGGGCGGGCGATGAAGTACCCCTGGGCGAGGTCGCAGCCGAGGCTGGTGAGGTAGTCGAGGGTTTCGCGATCTTCAACGCCCTCCGCGGTGACCTGGAGCTCGAGGCTGTGTCCAAGATCGATGATGGATTTAATGACCGTCCGCGACTCACGCGAGTGCTGCGCATTCATGACGAACGACCTGTCGACCTTGATCTCAGAGAAGGGCANNAGCCCTTCACGCGGAAGCGCGTCATCAGATCGAGCGAGAGAATGGGGTCGACCATGGCGCTGGTCTCTGTGAGCTCCAGTACCACACGCTCGGGTGCGACCCCGTACCGGCTGCAGATGCTAAAGAGATTGTCAGCGAGGTGAATGTCGACGAGACTCTTCGCCGAGAGATTCAGTGAGAGCTTCAGGTTTGATCCGGCGAAAGAACGGGAGAACCACTCGAGGCTCTGGTTGAAGATCAACGCGGTCAGCGCATCGATCAAACCAACTTGCTCCGCGACGGGAATGAAGTCGTCAGGCATGACGATGCACTGGGCCGGATGCTGCCAGCGAACGAGCGCTTCAAGGCCGGCCGGCTTGCCAGTCGCGCAGAAGATCTTCGGCTGATAGCACATGAAGAACTCTTTAAGATCAAGCGCATCTTCGAGATCGGCCTTTGTAACTTCAAACTTACCCCGTTCCGCACACCGTTCTTTTTCTGGAGCAGGTTGATTGAGGTCGCTCCCCTGGCCAATGAGGGCGCGCATTGCTTCTTTAGAGATCGGTTTGGAAATAACTCCAGCAATGCGTAATCCATGCTCGGATGCGGAACGCTGAGCCGCTTCCAGAATCCTCGTTCCCATGCCGCTGGAGATGACGATTTTAGCCTTGCATTCGCGCTCGGCAAGGAGCCGCATAATCTCAACGCCATCGAGCTCCGGCATGGCCAGATCGATGGTGAGAATATCGGGGCCCGCCCGGGAAAATCTTTGAAAGAATTCTTCCGGCTGGGTCACAAATTCGGCTTCAAAACCGAGGCTCTCGGCGATCCATTGGATGGTCTGACCGACGGCCGCATCATCGTCGAGGATGAGAATGCGTCTGCGTGGCATTGGGTCCTTCCTCTTCCAGCCGGAGCTAGCTTCCATTGAGAATCCCCCGGATTCTTGTTGCCAGTTCCCGCCGCGCGTAGGGCTTGCCCAGAAACTGCACATCCTTGTCGAGCAGCCCCTCGTGAAGGATTGCGTTCTCCGCATACCCAGAGCTATATAGAACTTTCAACTTCGGGTTGAGCCGGAGTGCCTCCAGCCCCAATTCACGGCCATTCATCCCGCCCGGCATGACGATATCCGTAAACAGAAGATCGATATCCGCGCGCTCCGCGACGATCTTCAATGCGTCTTTGCCGTTTTCAGCCTCAAGCACCTGGTACCCGAGATTGACTAATTCAGACTTTGCAAACTCGCGCAGGGGCGCATCGTCCTCGACCAGGAGAATGACTTCGGAGCCTCGCAGATCGGCAAAGGTGGTTGGAGATTCGCTGGATTGCTCGCTTTTGCCTTCGGTCCGGGGAAGATAGAGCTTTACCGATGTGCCATGCCCCAGTTCCGTGTAGATCTTGATGTGGCCCAGAGATTGTTTGGCAAAGCCGTACACCATGCTCAGTCCCAGGCCGGTGCCCTTGCCCACTTCCTTGGTGGTGAAGAATGGATCGAATACCCGGCTCAGATTTTTCGAGCTGATGCCGCAGCCCGTATCCGAGACCGCGATCATGATGTATTGACCCGGTGTGACGTCAGGGTTTTCGGCCGCATAGTCTGCGTCCAGCACCGTGTTATCTGTCTCGATGGTCAGTCTTCCGCCGCCGGGCATGGCATCCCGCGCATTCACGCACAGGTTCAGCACCGCGCTTTCAAGCTGAGTCGGGTCAACGAGCGCTTCGCAATCCGCTCCGCCCTGGATCACGTTCAGTTCGATATCGGCGCTCAAGGTGCGGCGGAGAAAGCTTTGCATCTCAACCAGCAACCGATTGACGTCGACCGGCCTTGGCTGCAGTGCCTGGCGGCGGGCGAAGGCGAGCATTCGATGGGTCAACTCCGCCCCCCGCTGGGCCGCGCCCAAAATCATCTCGGCCATCTTTCTAAAGCGCGGGTTGTCTTTAGCTTCCTCGCCTATGACCTCGGAGCAGCCCAGAATCACAGTGAGCAGATTGTTGAAGTCGTGAGCGATGCCTCCAGTCAACTGGCCGATCGCCTCCATTTTTTGAGCCTGGCGGAATTGCTCCTCCAGTTGCCGCCGCTCCGTGATGTCGCGGAAGGTCCAGATCCTGCCGTGGAGTTTGAGTGCCTGATCTCTGACCGGATACGAGTATCGTTCCAGGATCGTACCGTCGATCAATTCCACCTCGTCCCGGTCGACTTCCTCCGGATGGGAATTCAGATGATTTACCTTCTCTTCAAATTGAATCGGGTTCTTCACGACGGTTTTAACGAATTGAACCTGGTGAGCGTCGTCCGGGTCCTGCACAATCTGTGGGGGAATCTTCAGCAATTCGTTCATCCGCTGGTTTTGGAGGATCTTCGTTCCCCCGCTGTCCACCACCAATATTCCGTCCAACGCCGAGTTTACCTGGGCTTCAAAGAAGGCCGTTCTCGAGCGAAGTTCTTCATCCGCCTTGCGGCGATCCTCTTCATGTCGATTGACTTCCAGCGCGAAACCGATGTCCATTGCCAGCTCGTCCAGCAGCTTGATTTCGTCCTCGTCGAAAAACGCCAGTTCGCTTGAATAAAGATTGAAAATGCCAACGGGCTGCGCGTCCACCTTGAGCGGGAAGGACGCAAACGACCGATAGCCCATTTTGAGCGCGTCGTCTCTCCATGGGGCAAGCCGAGGGTCTTCCTCGATTGCATTGCAGACGGCGTGTTCTCCGGAAAGGAAGCATCGCCCCGAGGGTCCGGCGGAGCGGGCCGGGTCCAGGAGACCGAGCTGGACGCGGTCAAGGTAATCGCCGACCTCGCCGCTGGATGCGATTGGCGTAAGCGCGTGCGTCTCGGAATCGGCCATCCCGATCCACGCCATGAGGAATTGCCCCTTGTCCACGGCGATGCGGCAGGCGGCTTCGAGCATCGCCTGGGAATCTTTCTCGCGCACGATGGTCTCGTTGATGCCGCTGAGGACGGCATAGACGCGGTTGAGCTTCCGGACGTGTTGTTCGGCGCGCCTCCGGTTCTTTTCATTCCGTGCGACTTCAAGTGCGAAGGAGATATCCATCGCCAACTCATCCAGTAACTTGGTCTCTTCTTCGTCGAAGAATGCCAGCTCGTTGGCATAGAGATTGAAAACGCCAACGACCTGCCCGTCGCAACGGAGTGGAAACGATGCCAGAGACCGATAGCCGAGCTCCAATGCGTAGCTCATCCATGGCCGGTAGAGCTCGTGCTCAATGTCGTTGCAGAAGGCGTGCTCTCCGGTGTGGAAGCAGCGCGCCGCCGGTCCGGTGGCAGTCTTCGGGTCCTGAAGATCGATTTTCACCCGATGGAGGTAATCATCGATCACGCCACTGGATGCGACGGGTTCCAGCACTCCTGTTGCGGGATCGGCCATCCCGATCCACGCCATGCGGAATTGTCCCTTCTCCACCGCGATGCGGCAGGCGGCTTCGAGCATCGCCTGGGAATCTTTCTCGCGCACGATGGTCTGGTTAATATCACTCAAGACCGAGTAGACGCGATTGAGCTGCCGGATATGCGCTTCCTCCCGCATGCGCACGCTAATGTCGTTAAAGACAACGGCAACATGCCGCTGCGCCGGTTCACCGACGCGATAGGCGCGAATATCGTAGCAGCGGCTCAAGGCTTCGGCTTTTTGGATGAATTGCGCCGGTTCGCCGCTCAGTGCGATTGCCCCATAAGTATCGAACCAAAACTCTTCATGAGAGGGGGCAATCTCACGCATCCGTTTCCCCACGGCATCGTGCATCCCGGTCTGTTTTTCAAACGCCGCGTTAATCTCCAGGAATCGGTAGTCGACGGCCTTGCCCTCCGCGTCGAAGATCATCTCGATGATGCAGAACCCTTCATCCATCGAGTTGAACAGGTTGCGATAAAGGCCTTCGGCTTCGCGCAGAGCCATCTCTGATTTGTAGGCTGCGATGGCCCGCTGGCTCCGTTGGTGGCGCTCGGCCAGCAAGCTCATCAGGACGCCCATTGCGGCAAAGACTGTGAGCGAAAGAGCGTCGGAGGCCCGGCTGATGGCGAAGTGGTGGACCGGGGGCAGCACAAGGTAATCCGTCCCAAGGACGCCCAGCGCGGTAGCTACAAGGCCGGGCCCAAGTCCGCCCAGAACGGCGGCCATCATGACCGCTGGATAGAGGAAGATGAACGGCGGCAATTCCGCGCCAATGAAATGAATGATTCCGAATCGCAGCAGGAAGGACGAGGCTACCACGACGGCCGCCATCGCATAACGGGTGAGCGGCCTGGCAAGTGCGGCTTTGAAAAGATCCGTCATGAGGCCCGGTAGTGAGACTACTCTCTTTTTCGCGAATATGGTCGAAACGTAGTCCTTTATTAACCGGTCACCAGTGATTTGAATAACTATCGTCGGTGCGTTCGGTCGGAATTGGGAAGGAAAGTTGCCAAAACGCGACCGATTTGGACCTTGGCGGGAAATCCTTAAAGATAGAGACGCTATGACAGTTTCAGCTCCTTCACAGGTATTTGCCGACCGGATTGGCCGGATTTAAGCCTTACCTTAGGCTGTTGCCGCAGGCTGCCGCTTTCGACGAGCGGCCTGTGTACATCCCTGCCTCCCGCTTCCTCATCCAACTTAGGTAATCGAAAAGAGGAATTCATGTCAGAGCACCACGACGCTCCAAAAGGGCACGATGCCCATGCTGCCCACGAAGACCACGCCGCCAAGGGACCAAACGACCCCAAGGAAATCAATCCTAAAATGAGCTCGGACATCGCGTACTGGTCAAAGCAGTTTGGGGTGAGCGGGGAAAAGCTGCATGAATTGATTCGCAGCCATGGGACGCACGTGGATAAGGTTCGCGCGGCGGTATAGTCGCGGCAGGGCGGTTGATTCGAATCAGGGCGCCCGCGGCTGGCGTTGATTATTCCAAGTATTCCAAATGATTCACGGACTCCTTGACGGTAGTGTAGGTGCGCGTCATCCAGGTGCGCTGCCGGGAACTCTCCCGGATCCCTCACGAATTCACCCACCCCCCGGAGGTTCCCCGTGAAATACATCGCTCAGCCGCAGTACATTGAGAATTGCGTCAAGATTTTCGAATTGCCCGCTGCCGCGGGCGCTAACCCGCTTATCACGCTTGGTCCCAGTTGGAGCGCGGACATCCTTGCGATGACCGGCGACCCGAATGACGTCGGCGGAAACTATTTCGGACCGAACAGCGCTCTCATTTACGAAGACCACTCCGGCGTTTCCACAACGCATTACCTGTTTGTGGCATTCACCAGCCAGAACAACATTGGCGCGGTGTGCGTGTTCGACCTGGGCGCGTTATTGAAAAATCCTCCGGCGCCCGGCACGACTCCCGCGGAACTGCAGAGTGCGCTGCTGCTACCCGGCAACCCGCTTGGCATGGCGATTCAGCCCGGCACAGGCGATCTCTATGTAGGGACTACCAGCGCCGACTGGAACAACGGGATCGTCACCTCATTCACCCGCACGCCGGGCACCACGGGTACGCGCGACAAATGGGGAGCGGGTTCCGCGGTTCTGACTGAAGCCAGCAACGCGATTGCGGGTGCGGTTTCGAACCTCGCCTTCGATCTGCACGGAAATCTCTGGCTGACCACGTTCGATAATGGCGGTAACTTCCTTTGCTGCTTTCCAACAACACCGGCCAATCCGAGTGCACCGCCAAGCCCCGGAACGTACCTTAAATTCATGAATGGGACCATCGGTGATGCGAGCAGCCTGCTGCCGGCCACATCCCTGTCTTCAAGCCCGGTTCCACCGAGCATCACGGGGTTGTATCCATTTTCGGGACCGGAGGGAATAGCCTTCGACCCGGCCGGCAATCTGTGGCTGGCAAACAACAATGAAGAGTATCTCGACGATGTAAATCCGAAGACCGGCGGCTCGGGAGGAGGCTCGCTGATGATGATCAGCGGCGCATGGCTCGAGAGCCTGCTCTATCCCACGCCCGACCCGACGGCCAGTACCGGCGGATTGGCGATCACCACCGCGACAACTTTCAAAGGCAGTTCTCCTGTCACAACGTACTTCCTGAACGACGCCGCGCAATTCGGAGGGCTTTGCTTCGACGGCTATACGTTGTACATCAACGATGAGAACAACTACAAAAGTTCGAGCGATCCAGTTGTGTGGCTGTGCGACACCAGCTATTTAGTCGGTCCTGGCACTCCGGACCTTGGGACTTTTCAGGCTTCGCTCCAATGGTCCAATGTTACGACCACATACGAGGGCAACGGCTCGATGTCGATCTGCAATTACCCATACCCGAATCCAACGCTGACGATTCGCGACGTGGCAGGCGATGTGGGCAATCAGCCGGATTTGGCGGCCGGCAGCAGTGGGGACGACCTGTGGGAAAGCCCGGACATCCTGGTCAGCAATACAAGCGATCCTCCGTCGGGAGTTACCTACAACACTCTGGTACCACTCAGTCCAACTCCAGCGACTCCATCGTTTACCACCTCGGGAACAGTTGTATCCGGCAGCCCCGCTTACATCAGCGTGAGGGTGAGCAATTATTCCCAAGCGACGCCTTCGACGGGGACGGAGGTCCTGAAGGTGTATTACGGCTTCGCCAGCACGGGTCTGGACTGGCCGGCTCCGTGGGACGGATCCACTTTTTACGAGAGCCAGCCTAACCTTCCGCTGGGCGGCGTCATTGGGGAGATACCACTGACGACGATCATTCCTCCGAATCAGGAGATGTATGTCCAGATTGTGTGGCCGGCGGATGAGATTCCCGACCCGACTAACTACGTGCAAGCGGCCGGGGGCTCCATTTCAGAATCCGGGCATTTCTGTCTTCTGGCCAGGATTGAATCCACCTCGGTCTACCCATTTGAGATGTGCTTTCCGGAGGAGGTAGGAAGCGTATCGACCCCGACCGCGCTTCATGACAACGTGTACAACAACAGCGCCATCGGCTGGCGAAACATCGCCATTACGTCGGTCTCCAGCGGCGAAACCTTCGGCCCATATTTCAAGCTGGGTGTTCTTGGTGCGAATTACGGGCCGGATGGCAGGCATTTTACCTTCGGCATTCAAACACTGAACCGTGACGGAGAGGTCGCACAGATCAAGTCCCGGGTGGTGGTGAAGGCCGAGGGCAAAGCGCTTGAACGGCTGCTCGCCACCGAGTTTGAGGAGCACCGGTTCAAGCAAATCGATGCGGGAAGGTTCGAATTGCTCGACACCGAAAGAGGGATGGCGAAGATCCACCTGCCTTCCCAGGAACTGCTGCCATTCACCGTGGAGTTCACGCCTGAAGAGGATGTTCATGACTTTGTGGTGCGCGTGATTCAGTATCTGCACACGGATGGGGTCGAGAAGGTTTTCGGCGGACAGACGTTTGTCATCGGCAATGTGAAAGGGTTTCCACGGCGCGAAACGCGGGATCGCTGAATGTGAAGCAAAGGATGCGCGTGGAGCTCGTTGCTGCACGCGCATGCTTCGCCTGGGGCAAGCTTTTCACTCGCTGTGACGGCCGAGGAGGACAAGCTACACCTATTGCCTGGGGAAACGGGGCTTGGGGATTGGCGGGAAATCTGTAAAGATAGAGCTGCTATGACAGTTTCCGCTCCTACCAAAGTGTTTGCCGACCGGATTGGCCGGATTGAGGTTTCCGCAACCATGGCTGTGGCCGCGGAGGCCGCCAAACTGCGCGCGCAGGGCGCCAACCTGGTGGATTTTGGCGCCGGGGAGCCGCACTTCCCTACCCCGCGGCATATTAAGGACGCCGCGATTGCCGCCATCGACGCCAACTTCACGCGCTATACCGTGGTGCCTGGGATTCCGGACGTGCGCAAGGCGATTGTGGAGCGGCATGCAACCGATTTCGGCTCCGATTACGGGCTGGACGAGGCGATCTTCACGACGGGCGGGAAGCTGGCGCTGTTCAACACGATCCAGGTTCTTGTGGACCACGGCGANNTCGAACCCGGCGGGGAGCGTGGTGAGCGCGGAGGATCTGGAGCGGATTGTGCACCTGGCGCACGAGCGCGGGATTTTTCTGCTGCTGGACGAGTGCTATGTGTATCTGAACTACGCGGGCAAGCCGGTGAGTGGGGGCTCGTTCACGTGGGCCAAGGAACATCTGGTCATTCTGGGGTCGCT
>PMWR01000007.1 GCA_003166055.1 Acidobacteriaceae bacterium | reverse complement strand
TTGTTCCGCACCTGAACACGATGTAGTCCCCGAACCCGAGCCTGTTTCATCGCATCGCGAACTGTATGTTCGCCATCTCCGGCCCGCCGGTCGACGCAGGTGCGCACCAGGAAATGGGTGCCTAGCTGCTGAGCCAAACAGAACAGTTCATAGATGTCGCTCTCCCGATCTCCGATGTGCACACAACGTCCGGGGTCTGCCAGCAATTCCGTGGACTGCCTCAGGTTCTCCAGCCAGCGAATGCTCTCTTTCTTTTCGATCGGCACTCGCGTCGGATTAACCCGGCGCTTCAGCGCATTCGCGCCGTGNNACGCCCTTTGTGGCCTGCAGGTATCTTCTTCAGGATTCCGATCGATGCGGTATCTTCGTGCCGATAAGAAAACTCCGTCGTGTCGTGAAGAACCAGAAGGGGAAAGCCTCGGCTAGCGGAAAATCTNNGCGAGAATATTGGATTCGCTGATCCGTTCGTTGCCAAAGAAGCGGTAGGCCGCCTTGGTGTTGGCCCAGTCCTGACATGCCCAAGGCGTGGTCGCGCCTACTCTATGTGACAACTGCTCCAAGAGTTGTCGAAGTCGCTTTCCATGCCGAACATCCTCAAACTTGCATCCCACCACTTCATTGTCTATCCATTCTCCCGACCGGAAATCCGCAGACGACCCCCGGCATTGCACACCCTGACTCTGTCGCAGTTTCCTCATGGCAATCACTTCGCCATGCATCGCTTTCACAGCGTAAGTATCTGTCTTGAGGCAGCATACGATCCATCAATAACTAACCAAACCCGTCCCGACTTGTGGGTAATTGAAAGGAACTTCACACGCTTACGCTGAAGGTGCTGGAGTCGGGAGAGATATCCCATCTAGGAGAATTGATGCATGAACACTGGCTGAAGAAGCGCGAGCCATCCAAAGGAATAAGCAATGGCCGCATTGATGAACGGTACGATCTTGCTCTTTCGAAGGGCGGAGCCTCGGGCGAGAAACTCGTAGGCACCGGGGGCTCTGGGTTCCTGATGTTCCAAACACCGGATCGGCGTCGTTTGCGCAGGACCTTGTTGGAGCAGGGGTTGCCGGAAGTCGATTTCAGTTTCGATTTTGACGGCTCGATCGTGCTGCTTCGCAATCGAGGCTAGAAGGCAGCGCGCGGTATTCAGGACCAATCGACTGCGCTGTTCGAGGTTGCCCCACTACCGACGATGTCACGAGAGCCGGACCGCACCTAGACATTGCCGGCTTTCTTGGGTTGCCCTTTGGCTTCTATGCCGATCAGGCACTATGCTAATATCCAAATAAATGGAAGACTACCACAGGCCAATCAAGTATCGCCCAGATGTAGACGGGCTGCGTGCGGTTGCCGTTGGATCTGTGGTTGCGTACCATTGCGGGTTGCGATGGTGCAGCGGGGGTTTCGTCGGAGTCGATATCTTCTTCGTCATCTCCGGCTATTTGATCGGTTCGCTGGTCTATAAAGAGATTCGCGGACACAGCTTCAGAATCGCCAAGTTTTACGAACGCCGCGCCAAACGCATTCTTCCCGCGCTGTTCGGCGTATTGACGATCAGTTATGTGGCGGCGATGCTGTTGCTTTCTCCGTCGGAGATGAAGGACTTCGCAGAATCTGCGATTGCGACCATCGCATCGAGCTCAAATATCCTATTTTGGCTTAAGTCGGGCTATTTCGCTACTGGGGCCGATCAGAAGCCGTTATTGATGACTTGGTCCCTGGGCGTCGAGGAGCAGTTTTATGTAGTTTTCCCGTTGCTTATGCTGCTTCTTCGCAAACTGTCACAGCGCGCGCAGTTCACGGTAGTTAGCGGGCTTGCCTTGCTGTCGCTTGTGTTTTGTTTACGGGGCACAGCAATCAATCCGAATGCAACCTTCTATCTGTTGCCTACGCGGGCATGGGAGTTAGCGGCCGGTATTCTGCTGGCCATGGCGGAATCGAACCGCTCACATACATCGACCAGGCTGCCCGCCGTTGCAATGCACGCGGTCGGTCTTGCGGGGCTGGCGTTGATCGGCGTGGCAATCTTCTCTTACGACACGTTCACGCCGTTCCCTGGCTATGCAGCGATGCTTCCGGTTGCCGGAGCAGTGCTGGTCATTTCGGCACGGGATGGAGCAGTGAACCGCCTCCTTGCCTGGCGACCGATTGTCTTTGTCGGCCTCGTATCCTACTCGTGGTATCTTTGGCACTGGCCTGTGCTGAGTTTTGCGCGCATCTGCTCCGACTCGGGTATATCCACAGCCGTTGCTGTCGTGCTGGCTCTGATCTCGTTCGCCTTCGCGGTGCTTTCATGGAGATTCGTCGAGCAGCCGTTCCGCAAATCGACCACGCCCACGTATTTGCTGCTCAAGCGCTATGCTGTCCTGGCAGTGGCTATGATGATTCCCGCTATCCTCCTTCGGGCCACTAACGGGCTGCCACAGCGGAACAGGGCAGTCCAGCAATTGGAAATGGCCGCAGAACCGCTCCACCATGATGTCTGTACGGCGCCGTATCGGGTCTCTCATCCGATGCTTGGGCCTCCATGTGTTCCTCCGGGTCAAGGACGCGCCGTCGCGCTTATCGGCGACAGCCACGCCGCGGCTCTTGCCAGTGGATTACGCGCGATAGCTGCGCAGCAAGGATACCGGCTCGTGGAGTTAACGAAGTCCTCTTGCCCGGCGCTACAGGGTGTGGTCCCATACTCCATCCGGCATCCAGGACATCAACAGCAGTGCGGCGAGTTCAACCGCGAGAGTATGGGCTACATTCTGCGCGATCCAAGCATAAAAGTTGTGGTGATCGCCGGTTTGTGGTTTGGGTATCTTACGGACGGGCGGGAGATGTCCTCGCTGCTGACTGAAGGCAGCGATCCTATCGTTTTGCCGCTGGCGCGGAGGGATGCTCTACTAGAGCATTTCTCCTGAAGGTG
>PMWR01000469.1 GCA_003166055.1 Acidobacteriaceae bacterium | reverse complement strand
CCGGACCCTGGCGTTCAGAGAAGACCCTCAGCGTGCTCGAGGCAAAGAGCCCGGTTTTCTCCTGCCCAGTCTTCTCCTGATCGCCCCCGGCCTTGAGAATCTCCCTGGCAAACCGCAACACGTCCGGCACATTGGAGAATAGCCCGGCGTGCCCGCCGGCGCCCTTGAGCAGCCAGGCGTTTTCGTCCTGCACCTCGCCCTGAATGACGCGGTGGCGCAGCCAGGTATCCTCTTCAGTGGGTGGAATGAACGGCTTTGCCGCAGGTGGCGGGCAGAATCCGGTTGAAACCATCCCCAATGGCTCAAAAACCTCACGGCGGACCCAGGTTGCCAGGTACTCGCGATTAAGCACATCGAGCGCCTTGCCGAGCAGAATAAAGCCTGGGTCGGAATATTCGGCGCGAGTGCCCGGGTCGGCTTCAAGGGCCAGTTCAAGGCAGGCGCGCATCAGCACCGCCGGGGTGGTCGCGCTCTTGAAAAACTCGACGTACGCCGGCAGCCCGGAATTGTGCGCCAGCAGGTGCCTCAGCTTGACGTTGCGGGCCTGCGAACCGGGAGCGCGACCAACCACAAAGCCTGGCAGCAGTTCACCGAGCGGCATGTCGAGGTCGAGCGCCCCGCGTTGGTAAAGCAGCATCGTTGCCGCGGTTGTGGCCACAACTTTTGTCAAGCTGGCAACGTCGTAGATGGTTTCCGCGGAAACTTGAGGTGCGCCTTCTTCGTAGGTGAAGGAGCCCAGAGCGTCCTGAAGCACAACCTTACCGCCGCTCAGAACTCCAAAAGCGCAGCCGGGAAATGCGCGCGCGGCGATGGCTTCTTCGAGCACGCGATAAGCAGCGGCAAACCGCTGGCGCGGGCCGTCTGGGGTGTCGTTGGGCTGCGGGATACGTGGTTCCATCTCTGTCTTGCATCGTAACCCGAATCGGGCTTCTTCGCAGTGTCGCCGCGGAATTTAACGCCTTCGCCGGCGAATAGCGCTATCCTTGGATGCGACCGATTCGTCTATCTTTTAAGAGACTCCGCGGAGGAAGCTATGCGTGTGTGCAAACGAGTGCTGGCAGCCGCAATTGCGCTGGGATGGGTAGCTGCCGCCTCCGGGCCTGCGTTTGGCCAGTCCGCCGCCGCTTCGGCGCCCGCTCCGAATTTGGCTTTGCCCGCGCCGGCACTGGAGCCCGCTGCACCTTCGACGACAGGCGCGCCAACAGCGATACGGCCGCAAGCTATTCTCCCGAAGACCTACACCGTTCCCGCCGGCACCAAGGTCCTGCTCCAGTTGCGCAGCTCCATCAATACCAGGAGCGCAAAGCCCGGGGATGGCGTATACCTCGCTTCGACATTCCCAGTGGTTGTCGGAAACAAGGTAATGATTCCCGCGGGAGTTTACGTGCAGGGCGTCGTAGACCGTGTAGCGCGCGCCGGACACGTGAAGGGGAAGGCGCAGCTTGACATGCATTTCACCTCCATCATCTTCCCCAACGGCTCGGTGGTCGAGATCCCTGGCATTGTGGACAGTGTGCCCGGCGCGCGGCACCAGGATGTGAAGGACGATGGCGAGGGGACCATCGAGCAGGACGCTGACAAGGGTCGCAACGCCGCCAAGGTAGCTGAGGTCGCCATTCCAACCGGCGGCACTGTCGGCTCCATCGGCGGGCTGTCCTCGGGTCACCCGCTTGAAGGCGGCATCATTGGAATTGGCGCAGGTCTTGCCACTGCCGGACTGGTTTCGCTGTTTACCCGCGGCGCCGACGTCAATATCGAGACGGGAACCCAGGTGGAAATGATGCTGCAGAGGCCGCTGCTTCTGGAGGATGCGAATCTGGGTGGCGTTGGGGCGCCGGGCACGGCTCCGGCGCTGGTCCCGGCGGCAAATCAACCAAAACCGCTGGAAAAGCCTAACCGCGCACACATCCTCTGTCCCCCGGGAGGGCTCGGTTGCGAGTAATCTAGAAGAGAGATGCAAACGGCTCCCAACGATCCCCTAAACCGGCCAACCACTCCTGAGGCAGGCCCCGTCCAACCGGCAGGCACGGTTGCGAACACGCCGCCTGAGGCGCCCGGCGCCATCCGCCTTTGGGTCCGCGATCTGCTGATCTCCGCCGTAGCCTCGATCCTCATCATCACGTTCCTCTATCAGCCTGTACGCGTGGAAGGCACCAGCATGCTGCCGCGCCTTGAGGATCGCGACCGCCTGTTCATCAACAAGTTTGTCTACCATATCTCGGCCATCAAACGGGGCGACGTGGTGGTGTTTCGTTATCCGCGCGATCTGGAAAAGAGCTATATCAAGCGCGTCATCGCGCTGCCGGGAGATCACCTGCGCATCGACCACGGCACGGTCTGGCTCAACGGCAAACGGCAGGCTGAGCGCTATGTTCCCGAGGAGTACCGCGATGACGGATCGATGGCCGAGATGGTTGTGCCCGCAAGTCACTATTTCGTGATGGGCGATCACCGCTGCATCTCCTACGACAGCCGCGTCTTCGGTGCCGTCGATCGCTCACTTATCTACGGTAAGGCAGTTTTTATCATGTGGCCGGCGCGCGATGCGGGCGTGGTGCGGTAGCGGTGCCTCATTTTCCGCAAGGGCGGACCGCATCCAGGCCAGTGCGAGCGAATAGCGAGCGTTTGGCCCCACCGCAGGTGGTAGAATCGATTGAATCCACTCCTCGGAGAGGCAATGCAGGCAATTCTGGCGCTCGAAGACGGGCGNNAATACTTCCCTTACCGGATACCAGGAAATCGCCACCGATCCCTCCTATGCCGGTCAAATCGTCGTTCTCACCAATCCCCAGATAGGCAATTACGGCACCAACCAGGCGGACAACGAGTCGGCCAGGCCCTATATTGAAGGCCTGATCGTGCGCGAGTTCTCCGCCGTCAGCTCCAACTGGCGCTCCGAGCAGGTCACCGACGAGTATATGGAGCGGTATGCCGTCCCAGTTCTTGCCGAGATTGACACCCGCGCCCTGGTTCGCCACCTGCGCACCCACGGAGTCATGCGCGGAGTGATTTCGACAGCCGAAACCGATCCGGAAGTGCTCGTCCAAAAGGCACGGAACATCCGCAAGATGGATGGAACCGACCTGGCGCGCGTGGTCTCAACGAAGTCCGTTTACCAGTTTGATTCCTCCAGCGCCGGCAACCAGTCGGGCGACTCTCTACTGCCTCCAAACGCTGTATGCCCCATCCATGACACAGCATCGGGGTCCCCACGGACAGGTCTTGGTCCGAGGGGTGAAGATTCATCGCGGCATGGGTGGGAAGGCGAGAATCTCCACGTTGTTGCGTACGACTTTGGCATCAAGCAGAACATCCTGCGGATGCTCACCCGCGAGGGCTGCCGGGTCACGGTCGTTCCTGCCGAGACCAGCGCGGAAGACGTCCTGGAGCTCAAGCCTGACGGCATCTTCCTCTCCAACGGCCCCGGCGACCCGGAGCCGGTGGACTACGCAGTCCGCGCGATTCAGAAGTTTCTTGGCCGCGTGCCGGTCTTCGGGATTTGCTTAGGCCATCAGCTCACCGGGCTGGCCCTTGGTGGCAAGACCTACAAACTCAAATTCGGTCACCACGGCGGCAACCACCCGGTGCGCAACAACACCACCGGCAAGGTCGAGATCACGGCCCACAACCACAATTTCGCCGTCGATCCCGACTCCATNNAACGAGGTCGAACTGACCCACGTTGACCTGAACGACAACACGCTTGAAGGCCTGCGCCACAAGACGCTGCCGCTCTTCAGCGTCCAGTACCACCCCGAAGCCGCCCCCGGCCCCCACGACTCGCACTATCTGTTCCACGACTTCCGCAAGATGATGGAGGAGTGGAAGGGATGAAGCATTACCTCCCAGTCCTGTTTCTTCTGGCAGGGCTCGGGAGTTCCTTTTCCATCAGCCAGAATCTGAAGCCTCCGGTTGTACAACGGAGCCCGCTCGATTCCTATATCGAAGGTTTGAGAACTCACTCCATGAATAACGCGGCTGCAGGTTTCGGCGGGATCTGCGGCGTGAAACTCGACGAGGCTGCGAATCGTTTTGCATTCTCCAACAATGACGCCGGCCCCTGGACACTTGTTTACAACCTTCCAATGGCATATGACGGCATCGAGATGGACCTCGTCAGCACAGCTGAAGTCTGGAAGAACCCGGCAGGGACTCTCGTGGAAATATGGCAAGCTGCGCTAGATGTTGGTGGGTTCAGCAGGAGTTTCTTTTGCTTCGATAAGGACAGACGACTGACTGCATTTGATGCCGTTAATTTTCAGATTCCGACAGACGACGGTAAGCCATGGGGCATGCATGAACGATGGATTCTGAAAAAGGACGGTGCGTTCCGAGCGGCGATCCCATTTCAGTTCATCGACCTTGACGAAAAGCCAATCCGGATTCCCAAGCTCGATCAGGACGATGAGAAATTTGCAGCAAGCTGGGGGCACAAGCCCCCGACAATCAAGACTCTTAACGAACTGAAGCTGCCCCCGTCAACGTTGCGGTGAGTTGGTCACGCCGTGTTTTGAAAGGGCACGACTTCAGTCGTGCCGCAAGGATGAGAAAAGAAGCCGGGCTTTAGCCCCTGGGGGAAGGTTTTGAAACCCATACGCGAACACGCAACAAACAACGCGCAAACGTACTTCGTCACGTCTGACACGTGGGAGCGGCGTGCGCTTTTCCATGCAGAGCCGTGGGCGCGCCTGTTCTTCAAAAATCTCTTGAAGCATCGAGGGGACGCTTACAGCCTTCACGAATTTGTCCTCATGCCAGACCATTTTCATTTGCTCATCACGCCGGCGAGTTCTCTTGAAAAAGCGGTTCAACTCATCAAAGGTGGTTTTTCTTTCCAGGCAAAGGAGGAGCTTGGATCAAATATGGAGATTTGGCGTCGCGGCTTCGCCGACCACAGGATTCGAGACGCCGAGGACTATGACAAGCACCTGCATTACATCCACCTGAATCCGGTGAAAAAGCACCTGTGCGCCATCCCCGCGGAATACAAATACTCCTCGGCCTATCCGGGTTGGAAACTCGACCCCATCCCTCAGGGGCTAAAGCCCGGAAACCTTGTTGGGACGACTATCGGCACGGCTGAAGCCGTGCCCTTTCAAAGCCCAAATTTGATGTAATGCATTGGTTCTAAGAAATAGGAAATCAGAAGAATGCCACGCAGAAATGACATACAAAAGATCCTGGTGATCGGCTCCGGCCCGATCGTCATCGGCCAGTCCGCCGAGTTCGACTACTCCGGCAC
>PMWR01000216.1 GCA_003166055.1 Acidobacteriaceae bacterium | reverse complement strand
GCGTCCAGCGTGCCCACGTCGCGCCAATAGAGCGCCTGCTGCTTGTTCTCGTCCACAAAGCTGTAGGCCATCATCTTCTGCTTGCCCAGCATCTTGGGCAGGATGTTGTGGCCGAAGTCGTGCTTGGAATTGGGATCCTCGGCGTCCGCGATCAGAGCCTTCAGCAGAATCTCGGTATTGAAGATGTAGATGCCCATCGAGGCATCCACCGCGTTGGGATTCACGGGCGAACGGAAACTGGTGGAGGCAGGCTTCTCTTGAAAACCGAGGACCTCGCCTGTCTGGGCCACCTCCACTACACCGAACTGCTTTACCTCATCGGGCGGAATCGGAAGCGTCGCCAGCGTAACCTCGGCCTTCGTTTCCTTGTGATACGCCAGCATCCGGCTGTAGTCCATCTTGTAGATGTGGTCGCCAGAGAGGATGATGACGTGCTCCGGCTGCTCGCTGCCGATGGAGTAAATGTTCTGGTAGACAGCGTCCGCGGTGCCCATATACCAGTCGGAGCCGGTGCGCTTCATGGGCGGCAAAATCTCAAAGAACTCTCCCAGCTCCGTTGCCACGATCCCAGTCCAGCCCTCGCGGATGTGCCGGTTGAGCGAAAGCGCCTTGTACTGGGTCATGACATACACCCGGCGCAGACCGGAGTTGATGCAGTTGGAAAGCGTGATGTCGATGATGCGGTAGTGTCCGCCAAAAGGCACTGCCGGCTTGGCGCGATCGCGGGTCAGCGGAAACAGGCGTTCTCCTTGCCCGCCTGCAAGCAGTACTCCGAGTGTGTCTCTCATAGCCGTTTTAACCCTGCCTTTGTTCCCTTATCTCTCAGCGACTCCCGACGCAACCAAGGGAGTGCCGCTATCCGGTACGGCATATTCTCCGGCGGCACGGAATGCGCACGCGTCTCCGAACGGTGGAGAATACCACACGCCGATGAACTTGGCAGCCCATTCATTTACATTGGGGTTGCCGTCTCTAAGTTGGCTGCTCAAATTCGGGCGGATTCCCACTTGTGAACGGCTCACACCAGCGGGATTCGAGAAGGCTCCGTGTCGGGGCGCGGCTTGAGTTTGCCGAACATGCTGCAAGATCGACTCGGTTTCAACCCCTGGTGGCGCGCCCTGGTACATTTCTTCCGGCGCGCCTCTATCGACGCTTGGCCTTGAACTTGTACTCCGCTCCCACCGAGATGCCGAAGTTCCAGTAAGGATAGGTGGCCTGGTTCCCGTAGTTGATCCCGTAGCGCGTATACAGAGCATCCGGCGTGATCCGGAAAACCCAGTGCGCTGAGCGGTTCAGGTCGATGTGGCCGCCGATGATCGCCGCCAGCGCCGTCTGATTATTGAAAAACGAAACCGCCGACGGCGGCAGCGTACCCGGATGCGAATCGAAGAGCGATCCGCCAACCAGCGCATGAGCCGATATCGCGCCGTGCTTGTTATGCGGCCCCAGCCATTCCGGACCGCCGGCAAACATGTATTGGCTCACAAAGGGCCCTTCCACCAGATTCGGTGAAGTGTTGCTGGGTCCGTAGGGGTTAATTCCGTGATACGCGCCGCTGCTGCCCAGGTAAGCGCGCCCCGTGCCCTCGACCGCCCAGCGCTTGCTGAACCAGTACGAAGCGGTCAGATCGAGCCCGCCCAGGTTGGCGCCTTCGTGCAACGGAGGCGGCCCGGCCTTGATGTGTGCGTAAGCCGCGCCCAGCGTCACATCGAACTTGTTGTTGTAGCGAACACCCGCAAGCGGGTCGCCTGGGGTATACGTGCCGTTCCCGGCGGTTGGCGAGGCCGTGCTCTGGGCTTGAGCGCAGTTGCCTCCACAGAGAGCCACTGCGGCAAAGGCAACGAAAGGAGCGGAAAATCTTACTGAGAGACGCATCACCATCCAGCTTACAGGACCGCGCCGAGGAGGGACAACGCAGACCGGGCTACATTCGCTTCGGTTATGGCTCGCAGCGTTCGGTCCAGCGGGCCCATGTCAGATAGCGCATAGTTTTCAGGGTTTCGACGAATGTCACGGTGCTTCCGTGAGCATCGGCATCAGGTGAAAGCGAGGGAGCAGCGTGCACACGCCATTCCAGGGGCAACTTACTGAAGATCAGCGCCGCGCGCGGAAGGTGGCTTGCGCTCGACACAATCTCCGCCGAATCCCACCCATGCGCCTTCATAATCCGTGTGGCGTAGCATGCGTTCTGGATCGTGTCCCGTGCCTCCGGCTCAACAAAGATCGCGGAATCCGGCACTCCCTGTGCGTGCGCGGTCCGCGCCATCACCTCGGCCTCAACGTAATGATTGGCGGCTGCCCCTCCTGTGACGATGAGCCGTGGCGCGACGCCCCGTTCATACTCGTGCACGGCTTCGGTTACGCGAGCCAGTTGGATGGGGGCCGGGTTCCCATCTCCATCGGCCGGGTAGCCGAGCACGATGATGGCATCAAACCGCGCCAGCGTCGTGTTTGAGGTCGGCGCGAGCTTGCGGGCAATCGCTGCCCAGGCAAACAACCCCGCCGCCAGCACCATCACCGCGATCACCCCACGCCTCACCCACTTGCGCGGTCGAGCACTGGAAGCAGATCGACGCGACCTCCGCGCGGGAGCTTGCCGGCGGATTGCGCGGGTTGGAGATTTGGTCACCGAGAGAATCCCTCCACCTTCCACTCTACCGCGAAGGCCGGAGGGGGCGCGAAAGCCAAGCGAAGCAAATCAGGTCAGGTCGGTGGCAGTATCCCAGGCGGAGAAGACAAATTCCTTCAACGGCTTGCGCGTGCGCGGAGCAACCTCCTGCGCAACGATTTGCTCGTTGCCCAATGCAGCAGGTTCGCCCTGGTAGCCGAGGGCGATCACCGCACCAAGCTCGTAAACATCCGGGATACCAAAGGCCTTCCGCGCAGCGTCAGGATCGAAACCGGCCATCTGGTGCGTGGCCAGCCCCAGCGCGGCGGCCTGCAGCGTCAGGTAGGACGATGCGGCGCCCAGGTCGTAGAGCGCAACCCGGTTCGGAGTGTCGTTGTGGCTGAATCGCGTCCTGGCCGCGCCCAGAATCAGCACCGGAGCCGACTTGGCCCACGCCTGGTTGAATTCACCGAGCGAGTTGAAGATTTTTGTGTAAGCCTCTGATCCATGCACCCCCACAAGAAACCGCCACGGCTGCTCATTGAAGGAGGAAGCGGCCCAGCGAGCCGCCTCAAACACCTTGGCCAAATCCGCGGGGGCCACGTCACGGCTGGCAAACGAACGCGGGCTCCAGCGCTGGTGCAGGACAGGCAAGACGCCATCGACGGCCGGCGCATGCTTCAATTGGTTGACTTCGTGTGCGGACAGGGTCATTGGGGGCTCCTCGGGTATGAATGCACTCCACCCTTTGATTAGCGCGTACTCCGGAAAGATGCTCGAACTTCAAAGAAACTTGTTGCAACGGATATTCTCTCCGGCAAGCAACAGCCGCAGTGCACAATTCCTCTTCAATCGTGCAGCACCAAAAAAACGTCGGTTCCCATCGGAGTCCATGCACCCAGGTACCGCAAAATGTTAGCGTGGAACGCATGAGTTCTCCCACAGCCGCCGTGCTCGGCGAAATCGGCCTCACCGAGCCGATCGCCGCTCTCGCCGCCAAATCCTGGGACACGATTATCGTTGGCGCCGGGCATAACGGCCTCGCCTGCGCCGCGTATCTCGCACGTGCCGGCCAGCGCGTGCTGGTCATCGAAAGCCGCGACCGCGTTGGCGGCGCCTGCACCATTGAAGAGCCCTTTCCCGGCGTAAGAATGTCCCCCTGCGCCTATCTTGCCGGCCTGCTCCACCCCCTCGTGGTCGAAGAGCTCGATCTCCCCCGCCGCGGTTACACATGGACCCCCGCCATCAATGGCCTCTTCGTCCCCTTTCTCGACGGCAGCAGCATTCAGCTTTGGGACGACGATGAGGAATGCGCCGCCGAAGTTCGCGCCCTCGCCCCCGGGGACGTCGAAGGCTGGCGCGCCATGAGCGATGTGATCCGCCGCCTCCGCGATGCACTCCGTCCCGCGCCTCACGCCCATCTCAAAGGCGCTGCCGCCTGGGCCGGCGATATGTGGATCGGCGAAGCGCCGACTCTCGAACAATTGGAAGACCGCCTTGCCGGCGACCCCGAAGCCCACTCTGTTCTCTTCGACTGGTCGATGGCCGAGTTCGTCGAGAAATACCTCGAAGACGAGCGCCTGCAAATTGCAATGCTCGGTCAGGGCGTCATCGGCACCAACGCCAGCCCTTTCGACGCCGGCACAGCCTCGATCCGCTTCCATCACTCCAGCGGACGCCTCGGCGGCCAGCCCGGCATGTGGGGCTACGTGCGCGGGGGCATGGGCATGGTCTCGTTCTACTTTTGCGATGCCGCCCGCGAAGCCGGCGCTACCGTCGTTTCGGGCGTCCCCGTCGCTGAGATTATTCCCGGCCAGGGCGTCCGCCTCGAAGGCGGCGAACGGATCTACGCACGCACCGTCGTCTCCAACGCCGACCCCCGACAGACCCTCCACCTGCTCGGCCCCCACGCCGACCCTTCATGGCAAGCGCAAGTCGAGCGCGTCCCCATCGAAGGCTGCACGGTCAAACTCAACGTTCATTTGCGCGAGCTCCCCAACTTCACCGCTCGCCCAGGAACAAACCAACCCCATCACTACGGCCAGATCAACGCCCCGCTCACCAAAGACGAGTGGAAATCCGGCTTCGCCGCCTCCCGCCGTGGCGAGCTGCCCGACCACTTATGGTGCGAGCTCTACTTCCAAAGCGTCCACGATCCGTCTGTCGTCCCGCCCGGCCAGTACACCATGAGCGTCTTCGCCCAATACGTTCCCTACAGATTCGCCCACGGCACATGGGAAACCCGCCGCGATGAAGTTCGCGCCCTCGCCTTCAAATCCCTCAGCCGCTTCTGCGGCAATATCGACTCCGCCGTCATCGACGCGCAGGTTCTAGGGCCGCCGGACATTGAGCAGAAAGTCGGCCTCACCGGCGGCCACATCTTTCAAGGCGAATGTCTGCCCGCCTATATGTGGTCCAACCGTCTCTCCCCGCGCACGCCCATGCCCGGTGTCTATCTCTGCGGCGCAGCCACCCATCCCGGCGGCTCTGTCATCGGCATCAATGGCCGCAACGCAGCCATGGCCGTACTAAAGGCCGCCGCCAAGATTTAGCTGTGCCCGCCGCATGCGCCTCTGCTATGCTGCGCCCTACATGGCCACCGTTCCAGCGCTCAAGCGAGGTCTCAGGTTTCGCGACCTGGTGCCGCTCTACGTCGTCCTTGTGCTCAGCATCCGCTGGACAGCCCAGGCAGCCACCGCCGGCCCGAGCATCCTCATCGTCTGGGTCGCAGCGCTGCTCTTCTTCTTCCTTCCCCTTGCCGCCAGTGTCATGGAGCTATCTTCCCGCCATCCTGAAGAGGGCGGCATCTACATCTGGACCCGCGAGGCCTTCGGCGATTTCTCCGGCTTCTTGTGCGCATTCATCTACTGGATGAGTAACCTCCCCTACTTCGCCGCCGTCCTTTACTTCGGCGCGGCCTCCGCGCTCTTCGCCTTTTCGCCCCACGCCCAATTCCTTGCCTCAAGTCCCGCCTATTACATCGTGTTCGCGGTCATCGCGCTCGCCCTCATCACAGCGCTCAACATTGTTGGCGTCGACGTTGGCAAATGGCTCAACAATATCGGCGCACTCGGTATTCTGTTGCCGCTCGCCGTGCTCCTGCTGCTCGCCCTCGCCTCCTGGTTTCGCTTCGGACCCGTACTCCACCCCGCCTCCGCCGACTTTGTCCCTCACTGGTCGCTCGACAACGCCGTCTTCTGGTCCAGCGTCTTCTTCGCCTTCAGCGCCATTGAGTCCGCCTCCGCCATGGGAGACGAAATCCAGAACCCTCGCCGAACCATTCCCTGGGCCCTGCTCGTCGCCGGCATCATCCTCACCATCGGCTATATCGCCGGCACCGCGGCCTTCCTCTTCATGCTGCCGCCCCAGGCCGTCGCCGGCCCCGACGGATTCGTGCATGGCATCGAACAACTTGCCGCCCGTCTTGGCCTCGGGTGGATCCTCGCTCCCATGGCGCTGCTCGTCGTTCTCAGCGCAATCGGTCAGGTCGCCGGCAACCTCTCCAGCACAGCGCGTCTGCCCTTCGCCGTGGGAGTCGATCGCTACCTTCCCGCGGTCTTCGGCTCCATCCATCCCCGCTTCCGGACGCCGTGGGTGGCGATTGGTGTTTACGGCCTCGCCGGCATGATTGTTGCGCTTCTGAGTCAGGCTGGAACCACCGTCCGAGGCGCCTATGACGTGATGGTCAGCATGTCGGTCATCTCGCTCTTTATCCCTTATCTATTTCTCTTCGGGGCCATGATCCGCCTGCAAAGCCAGCCCGCACCACCTGGAGTTCGCCGCGTCCCCGGCGGCAAACCTGTAGCCATCGCCCTCGCCTCCATCGGCCTGCTCAGCACCGCGATCACGATTGTCCTGTCCGTCATCCCCTCGGCGGAAGAAACCAACAAGCCGTTAGCAATAGGCAAAGTATTAGGCGCGACCGCCGTCCTCCTGGGCCTCGGCGTTGCTCTGTTCCTGTTTTCGCTATGGAAGACGCACCGGCTGACCAGCCTGAACCCCAAGGAGTAACTCGGTTCAGGACGGTGAGAGTGACGCAGCGCGGACCGCGTGGCACGGCTGTACAATCACCGGGAAGGCCATCGCCCCGCTTTAACCCACGCAACCGGTGATCGACGAATGACGCTCGCATTCCTTAATCCGAAAGACGCTCTCATCTTTCGGGTCACCCATCGCGACAATCTGCCATGGATTCTGGATCACGGGCTTCATGCAAAAAGCAGTAATGTGCTTGATCCCAACTTTCGCAGGATCGGAGACCTGGACCTAATTGACAAACGATCGACTCGCCGTGTCCGCGTCGGTCAAGGCGGAACGCTGAGCGACTACGTACCCTTCTACTTCACGCCGTTTTCCATGATGGCCTTCAATATCCATACCGGGCACAGAGGAATTGAGCAAGTTCCAAACAATGAACTCGTGATTCTTGTATCCTCCTTTCATCAAATATCATCGCTTGGTCTTCACTCCGTGTTTACTGACCAGCACGCCTACAGAGCTATGGCTCAATACTTTACTGATCCGGTTCATTTGAATGTTATAGACTGGACAATCCTCCAGGCTCGGGACTTCAAAACCGATCCGAACGATCCAGGTAAGACGGATAGATATCAAGCGGAAACGCTGATTTGGAAATACTTGCCCGTCGACGCCCTACTCGGAATTTGCGGCAATTCAACAATGGTGCAGCAGCATATCGAAAAAGAGTTGACGCAACGTGGTTTGACCGTGAAGGCTTACACGAAGGAGGATTGGTACTTCTGATGATAAAGTTTCTTCAAGGCAACCTCCTCAATGCGCGGACTGAGGCGCTTGTCAACACCGTGAACACGGTCGGCGTGATGGGTAAGGGTATTGCGCTGATGTTTAAGGAAGCATTCCCCAACAATTTCCGAGCCTATGAATACGCATGTAAGCACAATGAGGTTCGGATTGGAAAAATGTTCGTCACCGAGAATGCTACCTTCAAGGACCCGCGCTGGATCATCAACTTCCCAACGAAGCAGCATTGGCGACCGCCGTCCAGGATTGAATGGATAGTCGAAGGCCTCCAGGATCTGCGGCGCGTTATGGAAGAGTTGGGCATTCGTTCGGTCGCTCTGCCCCCACTCGGCTCCGGCAATGGAGGCCTCGATTGGCAAGATGTGAGAATCGAAGTGGAGCGGGCTTTGGGAGGCCTAGAGGGCGTTGAGATTCTTGTCTTTGAGCCGACGAACAAATATCAAAATGTCGCTAAGCCAACCGGAGTGCAGCAATTGACGCCTGCTCGCGCGTTGATCGCGGATATAGTTCGTCGCTATTGGGTGCTTGGCGATGAATGCACCTACCTCGAGGTGCAGAAACTCGCCTGGTTCCTGGAGAGGGCAATCCAAGCGCTGGGCATGGAAGACCCGTTCAAGAACCTGGACTTTTCGGCAAACATTTACGGGCCGTACTCTGACAAGCTCCGTCACCTGCTCAATGGGCTAGACGGAACCTACCTTCACTGCGATAAGCGACTGAGCGATGCCGGGCCGACAGACACAATTTGGTTCGACCCAGAGCGACAAAGGTACGTTGACTTGTTTCTGCAACAGGAGGAGAACTGCGTCCTCAAGAAGGCGCTGGAGCTAGCTGCGGAAATGATCGATGGATTTGAATCTCCTTTGGGGATGGAGTTGCTGGCAACAGTTGACTGGCTCATCGCACGTGAGCACTGCGAGCCTAGCGTCGGGGGCATCCGGAATGGATTGAAGAATTGGCCGGCGGGAACGGTCGCAGCAGAGCGCAAGTTGCGACTATTCGATGAGCGGCTGATCGGACTGGCACTTGAAAGATTGATGTCGCCGCTCGAATTTGTGCTGTCAGGCTAAGGCTAGGACCTGAGGGAACTCCAGAGGAATTTGCGTCTCTTTCGGTAAAGCTCGAACCGCCTTTACCATTGATCTCCTCGACAGAAACCAACCGCCAAGAAACGACCAAAACAGCACGAAATCGCACGAGAAACGACTCAATTTCGCTGCTTTTGAAAGAAAATGTCCGCCTTGACCAACACCTTTTGAGCCTAAAACTCCGCCTATACCGCGACATTTCTTCGAGTAAATCTTGACTCCACGAATTGGTCGCCCCATAGCCGAACAAAACGGCCCCGTTTGTCGCCATATACCCGCACACAGTTTCTGTGGACGCGAATTTTTCAGTGAGCGTTTCCAGCCCCACGCCAGCGTCCCCAAGTGCAAGCGGCCTGGCAGTCGCCGGGCATTCTATTCCCTGTTCCCTGTTCCCTGTCTTACGGATAGATTCGATGCAGCGTCCGGGCAAACGGAATCGTCTCGCGCACGTGGTCGAGTCCGCACACCCAGGCCACTACGCGCTCGATGCCCATGCCGAAGCCGGCGTGGGGCACGCTGCCATAGCGCCGCAGGTCGAGGTACCATTCGAAGGCCTCGCGGGGCAGTCCGTGCTGGTCAATGCGGCTGCTGAGCAGTTCATAGCTCGACACGCGCTGCGAGCCGCCGATCACCTCGCCGTATCCCTCCGGCGCCAGTACGTCCACGCACAGCGCGAGGTTGGGATTGAGCGGGTCGGGCTCCATGTAGAAGGCCTTCACGTTGGCCGGATAGCGATGCACCATCACCGGGCGGTCGAACTGGTTGCTGAGCCAGGTTTCGTCGGGCGAGCCGAAGTCGTTGCCGTACTCGAACGGCTGCTCCAGCGCCCCTGTTTTGTGCGCCGCGTTCAGCAGAGCAACCGCGTCGTCGTAGGTGATGCGCGGGAACGGCGGCCGTACGGATTCGAGCTTCGCCGTGTCGCGGCCAATCACCTGCAGTTCGGGTGCGCGGTTCTTCAGCACGCTCTGCACAATGTACGAGAGGTAGTTTTCCGCCAGTTCCAGCAGGCCGTCGAGGTCGCAGTAGGCGACTTCCGGCTCGACCATCCAGAACTCGGTGAGATGCCGCCGTGTCTTCGACTTCTCCGCACGGAAGGTCGGCCCAAAGCTGTAAACCTTGCCCAGCGCCAGCGCCGTCGACTCGATGTAAAGTTGGCCGGACTGCGTCAGATAAGCCGGATCGCCGAAGTAGTCCACTGGAAACAGAGTCGAAGTGCCCTCGCACGCCGCCGGAGTCAGGATCGGCGGATCGGTGCGGATGAAGCCGTTCTGATCAAAGTACTCCGCCGCCGCGCGCATGATCTCGGCGCGAATGCGCAGGATGGCCGACTGACGCGGCGACCGCACCCACAGGTGCCTGTGCTCCATCAGGAAGTCGACGCCATGCTCCTTGAGCGTGATCGGATACGGATCCGACTCGGGCACGCGCTGCACCACCTGGATGCCCTCGACGTCGAGCTCGTACCCGCCCGGCGCGCGCTTGTCGGCGCGAACTTTACCGGTGACAATGACGGACGACTCCTGCGTGAGCCCCTTGAGCGTTTCGAAGACCTCAGGCGCGACACTTTTCACGTGCGCGACTCCCTGAATGGTTCCAGTTCCGTCGCGAAAGATCGGAAACAGCAGCTTCCCACTCTCGCGCAGGTTATAGAGCCATCCGCGCAGCGTGACTGATTGCCCCTCATGTTTTCCCAGCGTAGCGATGGTCGCAATGGGCGGGGCTTGCGTTTCGGTGGGCGCGGATGTGGCTTCAGAAGAAATTGGCAGGTCAGACATGTTTTCCATCTTCCTTATCAGCCGTAAGAACAAACTCCGGCCGGACTCTCTAGGATAACGCGGGTTGCCGCTTCGCGATGGCGGCGGCCAGGGCCAGGTCGATGGTAGGGTGGGCGAACTGGAAGCCGGCGGCAGTGAGTTTTGCGGGCAGGGCACGGGTGCTTGAGAGCAGGGCTTCATCGGCCATTTCGCCGAGTGCGAGACGCAACGCGAAGGCTGGCGCAGCGAAGAACGCGGGGCGATCGAGATGCCGGGCCAGCGTGCGGGTGAATTCAGCATTGGTTACGGGATTGGGGGCAGTCAGGTTTACGGGACCGGCAAGGATTGGGGTCTGGAGGGCGAAGAGAATGGCAGCGACGGCGTCATGGAGGCTAATCCAGCTCATCCATTGGCGGCCGGAGCCGAGCGGGCCGCCGAGGCCGAGACGGAAAATGGGGAGCATCTTGTCGAGCGCGCCTGGGTGGGATGCGGAGGAGGGGCCGAGAACGACGCCGAAGCGGAGAGGGACGACGCGGATGCCCGCATCGAGAGCGGGCCGCGCGGCCGCTTCCCACTGTTGGCAAAGCTCAGCTAGAAATCCCGAGCCGGGAGTGGAGTTCTCATCAAGAAGCTCGTCGCCGCGATTGCCGTAAATGCCGGTGGCCGAGGCGACGAGAAGCGTCCTGGGAGGCTGGCGGAGGCTGGCGAGCGTGGTGGCAAGCGCGCGGGTCGAATCGATCCGGCTTGAGGCCATTTCTCTCTTGTAGGCCGGGGTCCAGCGGTGGGCAGCAACGTTGGAGCCGGAGAGATGGATGGCTGCGGTGAGATTTTCGAGCGGGGCCGGATCGGCGGTCACGGGAACGGCAGCTGGGTTCCATTGGAGTTCGGCAGCAGATGCCGCGGGGCGGCGGACCAGTTGGAGCACGGCCAGATTTCGGGCAGCCAGGGACTGGCGGAGGGCGCTGCCAAGCAAACCGGAAGCGCCGGAGAGCAGGATCTTCAACGATGCGTCGCTCATATCGCTCCGATGGAAATCTTTTCCTTCCTGATGAATACCATACGGCGTAATCCTAGACTGATTTAGCAGGACCGCAAAAAATGTTGACCTGGACAACAAAATGGTTGAGGGCGCATCCTATTCGTGTACGTGCAGGAGCGTTTGATGGGCGAATCCGCAATGGTGAAGAGCGAAGAGATCCAGAAGACCCAGGTTGATCCGGAGACTGCGGAGGCGTTCATCGCCGAGAAGCGGATTGGCGAGCGGATCAAGCGACTGCGGCTGAAGAAGTCGATGGGGCTTGTGGAACTGGGCCGTCATACAGGGCTCTCCGCGAGCTTTCTCTCCCAACTGGAAACCGGGAGGGTGGTGCCGACACTGCGGAACCTGGCGCGGATCGCGATGGTGTTTTCAAAGGACCTGTCGTATTTCTTCGAGCCGGAGCCCAACGCCCTGTTCCGGATTCACAGGCGGAAGGAGCGGGTCAGGTTGCCGCAGACCGGAGTGGAGACGCCGAGCTATTTCTTCGAGAGCCTCGGTTACATGGTGCCGGACCGGCATATGGACCCCTACTTTGCCGAGTTTCTGCCCCCTGGTCCTGGTATGGAGCCGAAGGCGCACATGCATTCCGGGAGCGAGTTTCTTTATGTCCTGGATGGGGAGCTGGAACTGCGCCACGGCGACCATCAGTGCACGCTGGAGAGCGGCGACGCTGTCTATTTCGATGCAAGTACGGCGCACTCCTACCTGTGTGCGGGAAAGAGGCCGTCGCGAGCCATTATTGTGACCATGCACCAGGCGCCGCAGCCCTCGTCGCTGCGGGCCGTGAGCGCGCCGGTGCACCCGAAGACTTTGGCTGGAACGCCGGCCAGGACGGATGTCGAAAGCTAGCAGCTGTCTCATCAATGCTCTTGCACCCCAAGAACGTCCCTCAGGGGCTAAAGCCCGGCGATTTTTGCGGCCTTTTCGGCACGACTGAAGTCGTGTCCTTTCGCACATCTACGCCACGATGAAGTTTTTAGCAAGCTGTGGGCTCAATGGATGAACATACCCATTGCGCCCTTGTTCCTTCTGCGCCCTTCGAAAAACTACTTGCTGTACTCGTCGCGCAGTTTGGTCTGACGGCTCACCATGGGAACGGCGACGCCCTGGATGTAGACCTGCTTCACATCGGTGCGAACGTCGAGCGGGTCGCCGTTGGAGAGGACAATGTTGGCCCACTTGCCCACATCGAGCGAGCCTAGCTTGTCGCCGAAGCCGAACATCTCGGCAACGTTGAGGGTGATGGCCTTGAGCGCCTCGTCGTAGGGCAATCCATAGGCAACGGCAAAGCCGGCGGCATAGGGCAGGTTGCGGGCGGAATGGCTGCTGGCGGGGCCACCGGCGTCCGCGGAGGAGATGGCGATTTTGACGCCTCTTTTGGCCAGTTCCGCAGGCAGCGTGAAGACCGCATCGTAACGCTCGTTGGCGCTGGGAAAGTCGTAGATCGAACCGATGATCACGGGGACCTTATAGGCGGCTATTTTGTCGAGAATCTCCTGGCTGTGGGTGACATGGTTGAGGATCACCTTGAGGTGGAATTCGTTGGCCAGCCCCATGATTACTTCAACGTCGTAGGCCTCGTAAACGCCGATGACCACGGGCCGCTCGCCCTTGAGATAGGGAATGAGGGCTTCCAGTTTCAGGTCGCGCTTGAAGGCTTTGTCGTCCTTTTTGGCGGCAGCATCGCGGCGGGCCTGATAATCCTGCACGTCGAGGAAGGTCTGACGCAGTTGAGTGATGAGGCCCATGCGCGTGGACGGATATTCTGTCTTGCCGCCGCGTCCACCTCGCCGCCGCTGATCGGCGCCGTAGTTCATGGCCAGCGCAACGTCGCGGCCGAGGATCATCTGGTCGCGGTCGACGCCGTAGAGCTGGATGAAGATGTCCTGACCGGCAATGGTGTCGCTGGTGGCGGGCGCTACGACGGCATTGGTGATGCCGTTGAGACGCGCCACTGGAATCAACTCAGTTTCAGCGTGGAAGGCGTCGGCCACATGCATGTGAGGCATGATTTCGTCAGAGGGCTCGGCGAGGTCGTTGGAATTCTGGTCCGCCGAGACTTCTGTGAGCCCGAAGTTGGACTCGGGATCGATGAGGCCGGGATAGACGGTGAGCCCGTGCGCATCGACTATCTCGGCGCCGGCGGGAATGGACACCTTGTCGGCTTCGCCGACAGCGGTGATTTTTCCATCGGCAATCAACAACACGCCGTTCTCGATAGTTCCATGCGAGACGGTGAGCAGGCGGCCGCCGCTGATGGCGATGACCTTCTTAGGCGCGTCAGCCGCGGCCAGCCAGGCGGGAACAGATACCAGCAACAGGGTAATCAAAAGAAACTTTTTCACTGGCCGTCCTCCTCGTCGTCTGAACCAAAGCCGCCGGCATCGTGCATGACGCCGGTAAAGTGAGTGGTGCCGAGGCCGGGCAGCGAGGCGTCGAAGAACAGGTCGCCATCGATGTAGACCTTCTGGGCGCGGGCGTAGGTGGAGAGCGGATCGTGATTCCAGAGAACCAGGTCGGCATCCTTGCCTACGTCGATGGAGCCGGTCTTGTCGTCGACGCCGATGATCCATGCGGGGTTGAGGGTGACCATGCGGATGGCTTCGTCTTCACTGGCGCCGCCGTAGTGGATCATCTTGCCGGCCTCCTGGTTGAGGCGGCGGATGTGGTCGTTCGAGTCGCTCTTGAGGGCAACCTTCACGCCCTTGCGCATGGACATGACCGCGTTCCACGGAATCGCGTCCCAGGCTTCGTCTTTGAAGCCCCACCAGTCGGTAAACGTGGCGATGGCTGTCTGGTCGGCGGCGATTTTGTCTGCCACTTTGTACATCTCAAGCGCGTGATGAAAGGCGCGAATCTTGTAGCCGTACTCTTTGGCGATAGCTTCTTCGGTGAGGAATTCATCGGCGCGGTAACAGTGGATCTGCACGTAGAGCTTGCCGCGCAATACATCGGCAAGGGCTTCGAGCTTGAGGTCGCGCTTGGGCGCAACGGCGTCCTTATCGCCTTTGGCAACCTTGGCGTTGTAGGCGTCCCAGGTGCCCATGTAGGCTTTGGCGTCTTCAAAGGCCATGCGCATGACTTCAAAGTTGCCCATGCGCGTGGAAGGCAACTGGTCGCGGCTGCCGTAGACCCGCTTGGGGTTTTCACCGGAGGCGAATTTGATTGACCCGGGCGCGTTGGGGAAGATCATGGCGTCGCGGTCGAGGCCAAACTTGTTCTTGATGACGACAGCCTGGCCGCCGATCATGTTGGCCGAGCCGTGCAGCAGCAGTTCGGTTGTGACGCCGCCGGCGAGGGCCTGATAGAGCGCCTTGTCGCGATTGTCGAAGGCGTCGATCATGTGCATTGACGGGGTGACCGGGCTGGTTGCCTCGTTCACGTCGCCGTCGAGCGCGGAGTGGGAGTGGGGATCGATGATGCCCGGCGTGAGCCAGAGGCCGGTGGCGTCGACCACGGTGGCCGAGGCCGGCGCGTCAACTGTGGCGCCGACAGCGGCGATTTTGCCCGCATGGACCCAGACCGATCCGTGCTCGATGGTGCCATGGCTGGCGGTCATGACGGTGGCGTTTTTGAAGACCAGATCGGTGGGCGGAGTTTGCTGAGCACGGGCTGTGAAGGCAAATGAAGCCGTGGCCAGGATCGCACAGCCAAGCATGCGGCGTGCTCGCGCGGCGCGGCGGCGAAGCTGGAGAAGGGAGTGGGGCAAAAGAACCAAGGGGGCCTCCTGAAGGGGTGCGGATGAGAGTGGGACGAGCGCACGTGTGTGGAAAGTTCTTTTGAAGGATGCTACATCATTCGGGCCGGCGGTGTCCCGCAAGAGGAAGCAGGCGGCCTGAGCGGTTTGGCGCAGTCATTCACGAACAGCGGCGAAGTATTCGGCAACCTGCGCCCAGTTATCGACGCGCAGAAACCCGGTGGCGCTGAGGTTATGCGGGGCAGTGTAGAGAATGCCCTGGCCTTCAAAGCGGAGCAGGTTCCTGGGCAGATCGTCGATGAGGTAGTCGGCGCGGAGAATGGACTTGTTGCCGCAGAAGACGTAATGCGTGGGCGGGATGAATGGGAAATGGCGTTGCAGCCAGCGGTACTTGGGGCCAAGCGAGTTAGGGACGGTCATGGCCTGCGTGGCGATGAAGACTTCAAAGCGCTTTGAGAGATCTTTGAGCACGTCCTGAGCGCCGGGCATGAGGGCCAGGTCTTCAAAGAAATCTTCCGCATCGAGGAAGGCGCGGAGCTGCTGCTGGCGGTCGAGGGGCGCGATCTCCCACAAGCCTTTGCCGGCCAGGTCTTCGGGAGTCACCTCTTCGTCGAAGGTCTGGTTGTAGCGACGCAGGTGCTCGGCGAGCGTGTCCGCCATGACCTCATCCATGTCGACACAGATGCGATGCACGGCAGATCCTTTAGGCGCCGGCCTGATTGGATTTGGGGATGCGGGGACGCGCGGCGGGGGTGTGTTCGGGTTGCGGCGCTTTGGGCGCGGGCGCCATGGCCGGGTCCCAGTAGAGCAGGCGGCCGCAACTGTCGCAGGTCAGCAACTCGCCCTCGCGCAACTGGTTCCACATCTGCGGGCGGACGCCCATGCGGCAGCCGGTGCACTGCTGGTTATCGACGCGGGCCAGGCCGGTGCCACGCGAGCCGGAGAGGCGATCGAAGCGGACGAGCCACTCGGGCGCAATGAGCGGGCGCAAGGCCTCGCGCTCGGCGTTCAGGGCGGCTAGTTCAGTGGTGTATTCCTGCTGGCGCTGAGCGACGCGCGCTCGTGTCTTTTCGAGCGCAGAGGCCAGGCTTTCAACTTGTGCGCGCGCGGCGGCCAGTGCGGCTTCCTGGGTCTCTGAGCGCTCAAGGCTCAAGAACTCATCATTTTCCAGGCGGTCGGCTTCGGAGGTCTCGAATGTGATCTCGTGTTCAATCGCGTTGGCCTGTTCCGGCGTTTTCACCGAGTCGAGCTGGGTACGAAAGCGCTTGGCCTTTTGCCGATGGGCCGCAATATCGCGTTCGAGACGCGTGCGCAGCGATTCCTCGCGATTCAGCGCATCGGACGCTTCCGCGGACTGCTTCTCAGCGGCTGCAAGTGCAGTTTCGGCCTGGGCAATCTCGGCGGGAAGCGCTCGCGCGGCCAAGGTGAGGCGGGCGCGCTCCAGGTCGACTGCTTGCAGTTTTACGAGATTTTCAATCTGCTCTTGCATCCGTGCCATGAAGTTTACGGCATTTGGGCTGCATTGAGGAAATCGACGCTCAGCGAATGGGGCCTGGTTTGGGTTGGCTTGCATCCAATCTACAGTTGTCAATTGGTGGGCGAAACGCGTCCAATCAATGAGGATGGATGCAGGAGTGGAGGAACGTTTTGGGGGAGGCGCAGAGGTCATTCTGGCAAAGGAACGGGTGGCTGCGCTGGGTCGCCCTGGGAGTGCTGGCGGCTCTAGTTGGGCTGGCGGGGATTGCGGCCGTGCTGGCGCATCGGGCCGAACCGTTTCTGCGCGCGCGCATTGTGCAGGGTTTGCAAAAGCGGTTTCACGCGCGGGTTGAGCTTGACAGCTTTCACATTGCGCTGGGCAACGGGTTGCGCGGCCAGTGGGGTGTGTGGGCCGAAGGACGAGGCCTGCGCATCTGGCCGTCCGACGAGTCGGAAGCTGCGCTGGGACAGGATGAACGAGCGCAAGCCGAAGCAGTCGCGCGGGACGAGCCGCTGATCCGCATTGATGAATTCAGGTTCCACGCGCCGTTGCAATTCTCGCGGAGAAAGCCGCTCGTGATCTCCGTGGTGAAGATAAAGGGGATGAATATTCTTGTGCCGCCTAAAGCGCACACGGAAGCGAACACCGGAGATCCAAATGCAGCTCTAAGCCAACCCGCTCCCGACACAGCCAAAGCCGCGGCCAATGCGGCGAACGGGAGCACGACGAAAGGCCCATCTACCGACGCCGGTCTTTTAGCGGATGTTCTGGTGGAGCGTGTGGAGTGCGATCACGCAAACCTGGTGATGGAAACCAACAAGCCGGGCAAGATTCCACTGGGGTTTGCAATCAGCCGTCTTGTGTTGACGGGCATTACGACAAGGGACCCGATTGCATTCGATGCCGATCTGACCAACCCGCGGCCGCTGGGAGAGATCCATACGACGGGAACCTTCGGCCCGTGGCAAGCGGACGACCCGGGCTTGAGCGCGGTCAGCGGAGACTACCGCTTCGATCATGCCGATTTGAGCGGCTTCAAAGGAATTGCCGGCACGCTGAACTCGACCGGCCACTACCAGGGCACGCTGCGCAGTATTGTCGTGGTCGGCGTGACGGATACGCCGGATTTTCAACTGACCAAATTCGGAACTCCGATGCCGCTGCGAACGAGCTTCCACGCCACCGTCGACGGCACGGACGGCGACACCTGGCTTGATCCGGTGGACGCGACCCTGGGCCAGTCGCACTTCACTGTACGGGGGCAGGTAGTGCGGTTGAAGATGGCTGACGTTCAGGGCCAGCCGACTAACCCGCCAGCGGGGTCTGGAGATTCAGGGGCCGAAGCGGTATCGCCGTTTCGCGGCGGGCACGATATTCTGCTCAACATCAACGTGGACCGGGCGCGAATCGAGGACTTCCTGCGCCTGACCACCCATTCCGGTTCATCGCTGCTCACGGGCGCGGTGACGGTGAAGGCGAAGCTGCATATTCCGCCCGGGCCGACGCCAGTGCAGGAGCGGATGCAGCTTGCCGGTAATTTCGCCCTGAACAAAGTGCTGTTTACAAGTGCGAAGATTCAAGACCGGATTGAGCAACTGAGCTTGCGCGGACAAGGTCGGCCGAAAGATGTGAAGACAACCGACCCGGCAACGATCGACTCGACCATGCGGAGCGATTTTCAGATGGCTGGTGGCGTCGTCACGCTGCCGAATCTGAATTACTCAGTGCCGGGCGCAGTCATCCAATTGAAAGGCACCTATGGCATGGAGGGTGGCGCGCTGGATTTCGCGGGAACAGCGAAACTGCAGGCCACAATCTCAGAAATAGTGGGTGGATGGAAAGGGCTGCTGCTGAAGCCGGCCGACCGTTTCTTCAAGAAGAACGGCGCGGGGACCGAAGTTCCAATTCGCATTGGCGGAACGCGCGAAGATCCGAAGTTTGGAGTTGAATTCGACCGGTTCAAGAGCAGTTCGCCGGAGCGCCCTGGGGCGAAGTAAGTTCGATGCACGTGGTTCAGAGATTCGGTCTCCGAAGTAAGCTTGACTGTGAAGTAACCATGGCTGTGATAGGTTTGCCTGGATTCGACCGCTGCCAAACAACGAGCAGCGGAAGCACGTCAAGGAGAACGGAATGCACCGAGCGAAGCAGATAAAGACAGGCACCAGGAAGATGAAGACAGGCACCTATCGATGTCTCTTAGCCTTTGTTCTTGGGGCTTTGACACAGCTTGCGGCGGCGCAAGTTTCAACTGCAATGTCTGCGCCGCAAGCCTCGTCACAAACCTCTCGCGAGGCAAACTCCGTTACGCCCGAACGGGACTGGTGGAAGAACGCGGTGATCTACGAGATCTACCCGCGCAGTTTCCAGGATTCAAACGGAGACGGAGTTGGAGATTTGAATGGGATCACCGCGCGCCTGGACTACCTGAAGGATTTGGGGGTGGACGCGATCTGGCTGACACCTTGCTATCCGTCCCCTCAGGTGGACTTCGGCTACGACATCTCGGATTACGAGAACATTGACCCGCAATACGGCACGCTGAAGGATTTCGATCACCTGGTGGCGGAGGCGGGAAAGCGGCATATCCGCATCCTCATGGACATGGTGATGAACCACACCTCAGACAAGCACGAGTGGTTCATCCAGTCGAGGTCGTCGCGTGACAATGCTTATCGCGACTGGTACATGTGGCACGAGGGCAACGGCGAGACCGCGACCGATAAAGGAGAAGTGCCGAATAACTGGCAGTCGGACTTTGGACACTCGGCGTGGCAGTGGGATGAGAAGACGCGGCAGTACTACTATCACAAGTTCTATATTCAGCAGCCCGATTTGAACTGGGACAATCCCAAGGTGCATGAGGCATTCGAGGACATCATCGGCTTCTGGCTCAAGCGCGGCGTTGGCGGGTTTCGCTTTGACGCAATCACCACGCTCTTTGAAGACCCTCAGATGCGCGATGAAGATGTGCTCAAGGACAAAGACGGCAAATCGTACCTGAACGACTACGGCGACATTGCATTGAATGACACACGGACCAACAATCTGCCCGGCACGCATGCGGTAATGCAGGAGATGCGCGCGTGGTCAGACACCTTCGATTCAAGTCAGTTTCCCGGCGCGCGGGTACTGATCGGCGAAACCTATCTTCCAAATGTTGCTGAGTTGGCAAAGCAGTATGGCACGCCGGAGAAGCCGGAGTTTCAACTACCGATGGATACGCAGCTTGGCTTTATCAACAAGCTGGATGTGGCTGCGTTTCGCGCGAAGCTGAACGATGTGGAGACGGAGATCGGCGGCAATACGCCGCTGCTGCTTTTCGACAATCACGATAATCCGCGGATCGATGCGCGCTACGGCGACGGGGTGCACGACACAGATATTCAGCGCGTGATTTCGACCGTGCTGCTTGCAAGCCGCGGGGCCGCGCTGTTCTATTACGGCGACGAGATCGGCATGAAGACAACGCCGCCTGCGCGCAAGGAAGATGTGAAGGATCCCGTGGGGCTGACTGGCTGGCCAAAGGATAAGGGGCGCGATGGCGAGCGCACGCCGATGCAGTGGAACGCGAGCGCGAATGCCGGATTCACTCGAGCCGCGTCCACTCCCTGGCTGCCAGTGCCGCCGAATGCCGCGACCATCAACGTGAAGGCCGAGGAAGGCGATTCGAATTCGTTGCTGACGTGGTATCGGAGCCTTATCCAATTGAAGAAGACGAACGCGGCCTTTGCGCAGGGAACCAACACAATGGTGGATACCGCAAACACCAAGGTACTGAGCTGGGTGCGGCAAACGCCGGGCGCGCCGGCGGTTTTCATCTCTGTGAATTTCACGGGCGAACCGCAGACGGTTAGTTATCTGGTCCCCATTTGGAGCAAGAAGATTGGTGGAATCAAGACGCTGCTGAAGACGCCCGGAGGCACCGACCCCGAGTCAAGTGTGGCCGATCTAGCGGGAGTATTGGTGCGGACTCAGCTTGGCCCATACGCGGTTTATATCGGCGAGGAACAATAGAGGCAGCATGCAACTGGATGGATCGGGGTCCGGCGGTTCCTGGTTAACGGGAATCGCCGGATTCGTTTTGGGGCTCTCTCGGCTTCGCCCGTTCGACATTCCGACAGGATTGACACGCGTTCGAGAGAACAATTCATTCCGCGCCATTCGAATGCACCGATTGGAGGGCAAAGAGCAGGCCAATTCGAATGTGGCGTGCGCCCCATCACAAACAACAAGTAAAAAATCGAGATACGTTCACAAAAGCCAAGAACAATAAGCCGTATACAAGCTCAAACGGCAAGATTACCTCTTTTGCAACAATACCTCCGGTCTTCGAGATTTTCGAACATGCTATTCCACGATCATTGGAGGTACTCATGTCTGTAACTGTCGTCTTGGCGGTGGGCCTCGACTCCTGGCTGCTCACAGCACAAAGCCCAGTTTGGAAAGCCGCCGGATTCATCGTCATTTCAGTGAACACAATCAAAGCGGCCATCGATCACTTTAAGGTCGGCGATTTTGATCTTGTACTGCTGGGCAGTTCCTTTCCTGTCGAAATCAAGGAGAGGCTCACCTTCCTGATCAAGGCGTCAGGCTCCAGTACGCCCGTGGTTTGCCTCTCAAATTCTTCCGGGGATTGTGACTGCGACGGGTTTGCCGATGCGACGCTGGGAAGCGATCCAAGCAAATTCCTGGCGGCGATGAAAGAGCTGATGGTGAATACGGCGAAGTTGCCGGCATTCAGGAAAATCGCATTTAGCTCCGCTGCCTGAGGGCAACGGTTGTAACCAGGTTGGAAGCGACATCCGGCGGTTCCTCTTCGATGGGGAACCGCCGGATGCCGTTTGCGGGGATCATTTGCGGCGTCCCTTGAGCTATTTGCGATTCCTGTATAATCCAGCGTTGCTTCCAAATGAAGCGACGGAGGAAATATATGGATCAATTGATCATCATCGTTCCGTTGGCAGCCATCGCTTTCATCTTTCTTATCCTGGTTCTGGGCAGCTTCTTCACCGTGAACACGGCGGAGGTCGCGGTGCTCACACGTTTCGGAAAGTTCCTTCGCGTAGCCGATCCTGGGTTGAACTGGAAGCGGCCCTTCTTCGACGCCGTTGCGGGCAAGGTGAGTCTGCGCGTGGTTCAGATATCCCTGACCATGGAGACCAAAACCAAGGACAACGTCTTTGTCACCATTCCGATCTCGGTGCAGCATCGTGTGCGCCCGGAGAAAGTTTACGATGCGTTTTATAGGTTGTCCGATCCAACCGGGCAAATCAAGTCTTATGTCGAGCAGGTGATTCTGGGTCATGTGCCTGGGATGACGCTGGACGAGGTCTTTGCCTCGCAATCGTCGATCGCTGCCGCTGTGAAACAGGAACTCGACGCGGACATGGCAACCTTTGGATTCGAGATTGTCAACGTGCTGGTCACCGACATCGTTCCCGATGAGAAGGTGAAGTCGGCAATGAACGACATCAATGCCGCGCAGCGGGAACAGGTGGCCGCGAACGCCAGGGGCGAGGCGGAAAAAATCCTTGTAGTCAAGAAGGCCGAGGCCGAGGCGGAGAGCAAAGCGCTGCAGGGACAGGGAATCGCCAATCAGCGCAAGGCTATTATCGAGGGATTGCAGACTTCCGTCGAACAATTTCAAAAGGCCGTGGAAGGCGCGTCGTCAAAAGAAGTGATGCAGCTGGTATTGGTTACGCAGTACTTCGACACGCTCAAGTCGATCGGTGAGAACGACAAAACGAGCACGCTGTTTCTCTCTCACTCGCCGGCGGCGGTGAAGGATGTTTCGGACCAGATTTTCCAGGCGATGCTGGTTGCAGAAAGAGCCAATTGATAAGGTCGCGGATGGGGCTCCACTACGGAGCCCGATTCCGATCGATGGCGAATGAATCTGTTGGAGAGACAGCGCGCAGTATGCATCGCCACGCCCGCGATCTGCGGAGTGTGCAATGGATTCAAGCGGTCTCGACGATTGCTCTCTTGCCGGGCTGTTGGGCTTACGAAGCCATCTTGAGCAGTTCCTGCTCGGCGCGCAGCCAATCCTGCTCCGCGAACCCATCCTTGTAGCCGCGCGCTGCCCAATAGCTCTGCGCAAGCTTCTCAATCTGTTCCCGTGAGGGCATAACCGGCGTTGTGGGTGCAATAACTTGCTCTTTTTTCGCCGCGGTCTTGCGGGGTTTCGCCGGTGCTTTTGCTTTCTTGACTGTATCTGCCATTTAAATTCTCCTAAGTTGGATTAGCCGCTAACATGCGGGGGCATCCTTTACAGGATACAAAAAATCCGCGTAAAACGCGATCTTTACAGTGGTTTAGCGTAGCTTCCTGCTCAATATGCGGTACTGAAATTGTTTGTGACTTCATCTAATCGTAAGATCCATCTGTGTTCATTGCCGAAGTCATGTCCTCACAAAGAGATGCCGGACGTGTGGCGAAAGTTGTCTTGAGCGCCGATGCACTTTTGATGAGGCCCGTATTGCTCTCGCTTGCATTTGAGTCTCCTTGCCTGCCGGCGGGTAGGCGTGATTGACTGAGGTCCGAAGGCTGGTGACGGAGATGGGTTACATCCTTGCGCTGGATCAGGGAACCACGAGTTCGCGGGCGATTCTGTTCGATGGGGCGGGATCAATCGTCGCCGTTGCGCAGCATGAGTTTGAGCAATTCTACCCGCGGGCGGGGTGGGTGGAGCACGACCCTACGGAAATCCTGACCAGCCAGCTTACCTGCGCCATTGAAGCGCTGGGAAGGGCGGGCGCATATCCCAAAGATGTGGCAGCCATCGGGATCACCAATCAGCGCGAGACGGTGATCGTGTGGGATCGCGCGACGGGAAAGGCGATTCATCCCGCGATTGTGTGGCAGGATCGGCGCACAGCTGCGAGGTGCGCGGAGTTGGAAGAGAGCGGCGTAGGGAACGATGTTTCGAACCGTACCGGACTGGTGCTGGACCCTTACTTCTCAGCGACAAAGATTGCGTGGATTCTGGACAACGTACCTGGCGCGCGGGTGCGGGCCGAACGCGGTGAGCTTGCGTTTGGGACGGTAGATAGCTGGCTCATCTGGCATCTGACCAGCGGTCGGCATCATGTGACGGACGTGACCAACGCGTCGCGCACGCTGCTCTTCAACATTGTGAAAGGCGAGTGGGATCAAGAGCTGCTGCGTATCTTTGGCGTGCCGGAAAGCCTGTTGCCCGAGGTTGTGTGGTCAAGCGAGAGAGTAGGCGAGGTGACGACTACGCTCGGACTCGGCGGCGTGGCGATTGCGGGGATTGCAGGCGACCAGCAGGCGGCGCTGTTTGGCCAGTTGTGCTGGAGCGCGGGTGAGGCCAAGAACACCTACGGCACGGGCTGCTTCCTGCTGCAAAACATCGGCAAGGAATTTGTTCGCTCGAAGCACAAGCTGATTACGACTGTGGCGGCCAGCGCGGAGAAGCGTCTTGAATATGCGTTGGAAGGCAGCATCTTCATTGGCGGCGCGGTGGTGCAATGGCTGCGNNGTGTTTGTGCCGGCGTTTGTGGGCCTTGGCGCGCCGCACTGGGATGCGCACGCCGGCGGATTGCTGATCGGTCTGCGGCGCGACACAAAGCCGGGACACATTGCGCGAGCAGCATTGGAGAGCATTGCTTTTCAGGTGGCGGACGTGCTGGAAGCGGTGGAGAGCGAGACAACTCCGCTGGCCGCGCTGCGTGTGGATGGCGGCGCGGCGGTCAACGATCTGCTGATGCAGTTTCAGGCCGATGTGCTGGGCGTGCCGGTGGTGCGGCCGCAAGTGACGGAGACAACGGCGCTGGGAGCGGCGTATCTGGCCGGGCTGGCAACCGGGTTCTGGACGGGGCCGCAGGAGCTGCGGACCCAACGCGAAGGCGATGTGCGGTTTGAGCCGCGGATGAGTGCGAGCGAACGTGCCGAACGGCGTGGCCGCTGGAGCCGCGCGGTGGAGCGGGCCAAGGGCTGGGGCGCGTGAAGCAGTTTTGGAGCGGGCGCATCCAATGAGAAGAATGCAAAAGCTGGCGGTTCAATTACGAGGAGGTTGAGATGGCGACTGCATGCAGTCATGTTGCGGAGCACCTGAAGAAGGTAAAGCCGCGTACGAAGGGTTGCGAAGAGTGCCTTAAAACCGGCGACACGTGGGTGCACCTGCGCATGTGCCTGGAGTGCGGCCACGTGGGCTGCTGCGATTCGTCGAAGAACCGGCATGCGCGCGCGCACTTCCATGAAACACAGCATCCGCTAATCCAATCGGCCGAGCGTGGTGAGGATTGGCGGTGGTGCTATATCGACGACATGTACTTGTAGCGGGCTAGGCTAGCTCCACTTCGATCTTCTTAGCTTCGGCGTCGAGTTTCACGATTTTGAAGGTGCGGATTTGGCCTTCGCCGAGAGCGTCGGGCTTGGCTGCGGGAGCCTTGGTATTGCCTTTCCAGCGGTCTTTGAGCATGGACGAGAGGCTGGACAGGTCCGCCTTGGCCTCAGTGGTAGTTGGCGGTGCTACGGATGATGGCGCTGACGTACCACCCCCAATGCATGTGGCGCGGATGCCTTCGCCCAGTTCGACGATGGTGTGTGTGGCTGAGTCATCGACGACGCGACCTGAGACTGTGTCGCCGGGTTTGTGCTCGGCGATGTATTCGTCGATGCTGGTGGGGATGAGTTGCTTCATCGAGAGCTTGACCTGGCGCTTCTCCACGTCGATGGCCAGCACTTGCGCTTTGACCACCTGGCCGGCGCGCAACACATCCTGGGGATGGTTGATGCGCTTGGTGGCGCTGATCTCGCTGACGTGGACCAGGCCCTC
>PMWR01000018.1 GCA_003166055.1 Acidobacteriaceae bacterium | reverse complement strand
TACTTCTCCAGAAAGGCAGCTACCCCGCAGAAGTTGCTGATGGGGGGCTTCCTGGTAATGATCGGTTCCCTTTGCGGACCTGGGTTCATCGCCACTCTGCTCTTTGTACCCATGATTCAATCCGTATCTGGAATGGGTTTTTGGCTGCTTGGATTGGGCTTCTGCTCGATAGCGGCTGGCGGGTTGATTACTATTGCCACTTTGGGCAAAACTGCGCGTTGAAACCGCGAGAAAGCGAGGAATCCGATGTTTTGTCCAGATTGTGGCAGTGAGGTCGCGGAAGGTCGGAAGTTCTGCGGGAAATGCGGTGGGCAGATTCATGCAGCAGCGGGTAGCGTAGACACAGCCCCGGTCGCTGTCCCTGAAGAAACGGCAGCTCCGGTCCCTCGGCGGCCTGCGTCACTGCGCCAGAAGCTCACCTATGCACTCGTCGTTCTGCTAGTGGTTTTGGGCGGCGTGGCGTGGTGGTGGATTCATCGTCCTGCCCCGGCCTACAAGGTGCAGGACCCTGGTATCTATCCCTTTCAGGGCCTGAGCGCGGATGGAAAGACTCTAAAGTTTGGCTTCATCGACGCCGACGGAAAGGTTCTTATCCAGCCGGAATGGGATGCGTCGGCGGGCGCTTCTGTATTGGGTCAGTCAGTTTCATTTAGCGAAGGCCTTTGCGGAGTTATGAAGGATGGCAAATGGGGCTATATCGATACCGGCGGACACCTGGCGATACCCGCCCAGTTCGATTCTGCCGGCCACCTTTCTGTCGGCTCCTTTATCGAAGGACTTGCAAGGGTCAACCTGGGAAATCAAGTCGGCTTTATCAACAAGACCGGCCAATATGCGGTCAATCCGCAGTTCTATGAAGCCGGCGATTTCCATGATGGACTAGCAGCCGTGCGCACGGATGGCGGCTGGGGGTTTATCAACAAGGCCGGAACTTTTGTAGTTAAGCCCCGCTTCCAATCCGCCGACACCGATGGGTTTTCGGACGGCCTCGCCTGGGTTCAAATAGCAGGGAGGGTCGGCTATATCGACCGCAGCGGAACTCTTGCGATTACTCCCCAATTCGACGGTGCATCCACCTTTTCCGAGGGCTTGGCACCGGTTGCGATTCACGGCAAATGGGGATACATCAATACCGCCGGGAAGATCGTCATCAATCCTCAGTTCGACAAGGTAACCATGTTTTCCGGCGGCCTTGCCGTTGTTTCGGTCTCCGGACATCAAGGCACAATCGACAGGCAAGGCAAATACGTCGTGAATCCGGGGCAATACAACATTCAGCTAATGGAGGGTGACCTTCAGCCAGTCACCAGCAGCGACGGGATCGGCCTGCTGAGCAGGGATGGTAAATGGGCTGTAAAGCCATCCAAAGCCCTTGCTGGCATTCCGATGATCATCGGCAAGGTGTTCTATGGGGTCATCGGCGGGCAGCTTTTCCCCATATCCTTGTCGGGCAAGGTGCTTGCCGGCCCCTACAAGGGATCAATGATCGATACGCTGGCGCAGGATATTGAGAACGAACAGAGCGCGATCCAATCGATGCGCACTCTGACCAACGAGGAATTCAGCTATTCAAACGCCTACCCGGCGAAGGGGTTCGCAGCCTCTCTCGATAAGCTGGGACCTGCCACAGGCGCGCCGGATGAGAATCACGCTGGTTTCATCGATGCAACACTGGCGACGGGAACCAAGGACGGCTACCAGTTTGCGGTTACCATACCTTCGGGAACCTCGATTGGAGGCGCCAACCTCAACTACTTCCTGCTGGCCAAGCCTGCCGCCGGCCACGCGGGGCGCACTTTCTGTGCCGACTCTTCCGGTACGGTCCGCTACGCCGCGCAAGGGGAGGAATGCACGATCAACTCGCCGACACTGTGATGCCGGGCTTCCGCGAACCACAGGGACTGGGCTTCGACATTATCCCGGTAGAGGAACGACATCTCTACCGGGATATCAACGAATGGCGAATGCTACGGGTTGATACATTGAAAGGAACTTTGTGAATATCAAGCAGTTTTTCCTTTGCTCGCACCGTTCTCATTGCTTTGGGGCGGGCTGTTTGTTGGTTATTCTTGCGCTCGCCACCATCCTTTGGCCCCAGTGTGCGCCGGGGCAGCAGCCTCCCGTCCCCAAGCTGACGCTTGCCCAGGTTGAACAGTTGGTGTCGAGCAAGGTGCCGGATTCAACGATGAGCACGCAAATCCAAAAGCGAGGGCTGGCCTTTGCACCCACCCCGGCGATGGTGGAATCGATGCGCGCGAAGGGCGCTGGCCCTCTGACGCTGGAAGCAATCGAGGCACTTGTTCCGAAGGGAACCCGAAGCGCCGCGATCAGTAGAGCCGCGTCGGCTAATGAATTTGCAATCGTCATCGATCCACCATCTAATGTCCGCGTAGCGCCCTCTGCCGCATCCGGCATTATTTGCTCTGTAACCGCCAAGAAACCCATTCGCATCCTCGGCTCTGAAGGCAACTGGTACAAGACAGACATTTGTGACGGAAAGTTGGGCTATATTCATCGCAGCCAGATCAAATTCTGAGTTGAGAAAGTGGCCAAGGTCGGATTCGGAGAAAGCAGAATGCTCCAGCCATCGCATTTGAAGCCTGCGTTAGGACTTAATGAAAGCGAGGAAATTTGATGTTTTGTCCAGATTGTGGAAGTGAAGTCGCGGAAGGGCGCAGGTTCTGCGGGAAATGCGGCGGGCAGTTGCGCGAAGCATCAGGAAGCGTAGAGGCGGTGCAGGGCATTCCGGAGAGCCCTGTAGAGACTGTGGTGCCGGTCCCGAGGCCACCTCTTTCGACGCGCAAGAAACTCACCTACGCGCTTGTCGCCCTGCTGGTGGTTCTGGGCGGCGTGGCGTGGTGGTGGTTCCATCGGCCCGCTCCGCCCTATCAGGTGAAGGATCCTGGAATCTACCCCTTCCAAGGTCTGAGTGCAGATGGAAAGACCATGAAGTGGGGTTTCATCGATGCGGACGGGAAGGTCTTAATCCCGCCGCAATGGGACGGCATTTCGTTAGAGATGGTCACGGACCATGTTGTCGTTTTCAACGAAGGTCTTGGCGCAGTCGCCAAAGATGGCAAATGGGGTTATATCGACACCGGCGGAAATCTGGTGATACCAACTCAATTCGATCTTGCTAGGCCATTTTTCGGGGGAATTGCAATGGTCAAACTGGGCAATCAGGTCGGCTATATCGACAAGACAGGCCAATATGTAATCAATCCTCAATTCTCCGATGGCGGCGACTTCCGCAATGGATTAGCAGCCGTGCACGGGGATAGCGGATGGGGCTTCATCAACAAGGCGGGGGCCTATGTGATCGCGCCCCGCTTCACAAATGCTTCCGACGATGGTTTTAGTGACGGACTTGCGGTGGCTTGCCCCGGTACAGGTAAGTGCGGCTATATCGATCACACTGGTAAATTCGCGATTAGATCGCAGTTCGACTCCGCTGTTTCCTTTTCCGAAGGTATGGCGGCTGTCAAGCTAGATAATCGATGGGGCTACGTGAATTCCGCCGGGAAAATCGTCATCAATCCACAATTTGACGCTGTAACCAGCTTTTTCGGCGGCCTTGCAGTTGTTTCTGTCTCTGGACATACAGGCACCATCAACAAGCAAGGCAAGTATATAGTGAATCCTGGGCAATACAACATCCAGCTGACCGAAGGCAGTGACCTTCAACCAGCCTCCACGAGTGATGGAATGGGACTAATCTCCCGGGATGGCAAATGGGTTATGCAGCCTTCCAAGGCCCTCGCTGGATTTGCCGGGGTCTGCGGAAAGGTGTTCTATGACACCATCGCAGGTCAGCTTGTTCCCATAAGCCTTTCCGGCAAGGTCCTAGCCGGCACGTACAAAAACGGCATGGTCGGCTCGCTGGCCCAGGACATCGACAACGAGAGTACCGCGCTGCAATTGGTGCGCTTGCTGCTTGTGGCCGAGAACAGCTATTCAGGTGCCTATCCGGCGAGAGGCTTCACCGATTCCCTCGGCAAACTGGGTCCACCCGCGGACGGGAATTCGATGGATGAAAACCATGCCGGCTTCATCGGTGCGGACTTGGCCACGGGAACTAGGAGCAACTACCAGTTTGCGATCACCATTCCTACCGGAACCTCGACTGGCGGAGCCAACTTCAACTACTTCATTGTGGCCAAACCTGCCGCCGGCCATGCGGGGCGAAGCTTCTGCGCCGACTCCTCCGGTACCATCCATTACGCCGTACAAGGGGAGGACTGCACGATTACGTCTCCGCAGCTTGGAGATTGAGTCCCACAAACAGCGGGACTCGGCTGTGACATCATCTTCCTGCAAGAGCGAGAGTTCTCGCGGGGAGATGCTGCGTAGTTCACGCGGTGTAGCTCGCAAGGCGGGAGATTGTTTCATGAAAATCAGGCGGCTTTTCTCTTTGTTTGCGTCAATCTCGATGGCTGGGATGGTGTGCTTGTTGGTCATTCTGGCGATCACTGTGGTTCTTGAGTCACAGAGTTTGGCGGGGCAGCAGCATTACAACGCGCACCTGGCGCAGTACAAGATGCAGGAAGAGGTGAAGACGCGGCACATTCTGATCGCGGTGAAGCCGGGCGCGAACGCGGCAACGGACGCGGCGGCCAAGGCGAAGGCGCAGGATGTGCTGAACCAGTTAAAAGCGGGAGCGAGCTTTGCGGTGCTGGCGATGAAGTACTCGGATGACCTTGGGTCGAAGGACCAGGGCGGCGAACTGCCCATGTTTCCGACGAGCCAGCTTGTTCCGGCGTATGCGAATGCAGCGATGGCGCTGAAGCCGGGTGAGACGTCGGGGCTGGTGCGGTCGCCCTTCGGGTACCACATCATCCAGTTGGAGAAGAAGCAGGCGGCGGGAGCGAGATTAACGCTGGCTCAAGTAGAAACACTGATCACGCACGGCGTGCCGGACTCGACCTTGAGTAGCCAGATCCGCGTCCATGGCCTCACCTTCACACCTACCACAGCCATTCTCGACTCGCTCCATGCCAAGGGAGCCGGGCCCTTAACATTGGAAGTAATTCAAGAGGCGGCACTGAACAGCGATGTTTCCAAGCCCGGTGGCTCGGGCGCACGGTGACCTGAAAACGGATCACCGGCTTCGGGCACTTGGAGGAAATCAATAATTGGCGGGCAGGCGGACCTACTTCGGGGCACGGCATCGGGGGTTCGCTGGATACCACTTCCAGAGGGCCAAGGGGCAGTTTTTTTCGCCGCTAATTCGAGCCGGATTGAGTACCCGGATCTTATTCCACCCGAAGGAACGCTAGAATTTTTGATCAAGGTGAATCATGGCTACCACTACGACATTTACCAGTTCAAGGATGACCAAGATGACGCCATGATCTTTTCAAGCGATGTTCAGGGCGGCGACGTAACGTGGCCCGGTGACACCAAACTCTTTGTGAAAGCAAACGGGGATATTTCGTAATGGATGGCAATCGCCAAGTACGATCAACCGCGCGCTACTACTACTGAGGCGCATGGAACGGGTTTCCGATTTGGAGAATGGCATGTGATCGGAGTCAGCTATGATGAACCCGTTGAGGTGGAAACAACCGTTCATCTGACATTCAGCCTTGGTCCTCGCTAGCAGTAATAGCGAAGGACGAATAACAAAACAAATTGAATTTGCTTGGCAAGAGAAGACGGGTTATGACAATCGGAGCATTGAAACATTACTGTGTGCATGCGGTTCAACGGAGATGGCTACCTATGGTGTTTTTGATTGGTGCCACGTTGATGATTCTCGGACCGATTCCGGTTTCGGGCCAGCAGGCGGCTGTCCAGAAACTTACGCTCTCTCAAATAGAAGAGCTGATTACGCACGGCGTGCCCGATTCAACAATGGCTAGCCAAATCCAGCGGCGTGGAGTCGGATTCGCAGTCACGCCGGTTATCCTCGATGCGCTGCAACGCAAAGGTGCAGGACCACAAACGCTGGCAGCAATCCAAGGGATAGCTCCCACCAGCGGCGCTTCCAAACCTAATACTTTGGGCGACTCAAAAAATGCGAACAGATCAACGCCTTCAGGCGGCGGGAGCCAAGCAAGCGCCCTCCAGCACTGTGTACACCTGATTCTCCAGGTAGAAGTGAAGGAAGCCGTGAACGCGGAGACCGACAATGCGGTGGCCAGCGTGCAGCAGGACCTGAAGACCGCCAACCTGGGCTTCTCCCAGGTATTCAAACCCGATCCGCTCAAGCCCGACGAGAGCGGCAAGCCCGAGCAGGTTGAGATCGACGGCGTGACGCCCGCGAATATCGCTGCGGTGCGCTCATTGCTCGACCAGAAGTACGGCACCCAGTATGACTTGAACGGCGGCAGCGACGGCAGCTTCACGCTGACCATGAGGCCCCTGGTCGAAAAGGCCCTGAACGAAAAGACTCTCCAGCAGGCCACCGAGGTTATTCGCCGCCGCATGGATGTCCTCGGCGTCAAGGCGCCGCTCATTCAGGAGTACAACCTGGGCGCCAACCAGATCCTCGTCGAGATGCCGGGCATCACTGATCTCGACCACGTCAAGAGTTTCATCCAATCTACGGCCCGGCTCGCGATTCACGCAGTCAAGGGCGACCCCTCCGGTTATCCTGACGAGCAATCCGCGCTGGCTGCCATCGGTGGAGTGCTGCCGCCCGACGAGGAGCTAGTTCACGGCTCGGGCGCTGTCTTCATCCTCCAACGCGTCGCCATCGTAGCCGGGAGTGACTTCCGCTCCGCCGAACCCGGCGTCAACCAGAACACCGGTCACCGCATCGTCAACTTCACGCTCACCAACGAGGCTGGCGACCGTTTTTACGACTTCACCAGCGCCAACATCGGCAAGAGCATGGCCGTTGTCATGGGCGGCCGCGTCCGCGAAGTTGCCAACATCAAGAGCGCCATCCGCGACAGCGGCCAGATCGAGGGCGCGTTCACCCAAGAAGAGGTCATGTACCTTTCCAAGCTGCTGCACACCGGTGCGCTGCCAGCCTCGCTCGACTTTCTCGATGAACGCAACGTTTGTCCCAGTAGTAGTCTGGGACCTACCCGGTAGGCCAGTCCGAGACCGAGATTGGGTTGTGCTCACGAAGGTATACGAGGAACGATCTCTCTACCGGGATATCACCGAATGGCGAATGCTACGGGTTGATACATTGAAAGGAGCTTTATGAAGACCAAGCAGTTTTTCCTTTGCTCGCACCGTTCTTACTGCTTTGGGGCTCCGGGTTTATTGGTCTTTCTGGCGCTCGCCATCAGCCTTTGGCCCCAGAATGCGGCGGGGCAGCACCCGGCTGTTCCCAAGCTGACGCTAGCCCAAGTTCAACAGTTGGTCTCTAACGGCGTTCCGGATTCGACGTTGAGCACTCAAATCCAAAGACGGGGTTTGGCCTTCGTTCCCACTCCGGCTACGATTGAATCACTGCGCGCCAAGGGGGCTGGCCCTCTGACGCTACAAGCGATCCAGGCGGCGCCCAGTGGTGCTCCTACGGAGTACAAACCTTCGCAGGCGCAGCCGGGAAGAGACTGGACGATCGATGCCCCCATTCCTCTGCGGCCCGGGATTTCGCTCGACGAACTGCGCAGCGATGAAATCTGGGAGGGCGGTCAGTTCGGGCTTGGCTCAGAGAAGGACTTTGGGCGCAATTCGGCTGTCTTTTCCGCTGCCAATTCGAGTCAACTTGTGTACGGAGGGTACATCTCCGATGAGGGCACTCTGGAGTTGTGGATCAAGGTGAATCACGGCTATCGTTACGACAACTTCCAGTTCCTGGACAACCTGGATGAGGCGGTCATTTTTTCCAGCGATTGCGTGGGAGGCGATGTGACGTGGCCAGGCACGACAAAGCTGACTGTGAAGGGGAACGGGGATATCACGCTGTGGATGGCGACCAGTAAATACAACCAGGCACCTGCGCAGGCGACAGTGGCTACGGGAACGCTCTTTCGCTTCGGCGAGTGGCATGCGATCGGGATCAGCTATGGAAGCGACGGCCAGTGGATCATGCTGGACGGAAAGGTTGTCGCGGCTTCTCCTTTTCTCAAGCAGAAGTTAGGGAGAGCAGGGAATCATCAACAACCTCTGGACGAGGCGACCATCGGAGAGACTCGCTCGCACTACTGGGATCATCATCGCTATGAGGGAGGATTCGATGGGATCCTGGCCGGCGTCCGGTTATCGAAGCGTCAGAAGGACTGGGCTTTGGCGCTTAGCCCGCCGGGTACGCTAGGGGCGTCTGCGATCAGCCCTTCGGGCGAAAGTGGAACAACTGTTCCAGATACTGTGCCCAGCCAAAGGACCGAAGAATCTCCAAGTCCCCCGCCACGCGCCTACAAAATCACCCCTATTCTACCAACTTCCGGCGCCAATCCCGATTACACCATGCAAGTTGACGAGTGCCACCGAGCAGGCGATCAGATTCTTTGCTCCGGAAAGATAACAAACAACACCGATGCGCCGACGAATACCTATCTGCGGGACAGTACGGCCGTAGACGACGAAGGAAACTCATTTTTCGTCGGGTCTTTTCTCGGCGTCGGTATCGGATTCCCCGGATTTGGCACCGAGGAGCGGATCATGCCGAACATTCCCACTAAATTTGTTCTGACGGTTAATGACGCGCACCGAAATGTCAAGACGATCAACCTACAGATCGCGGTTGATTGGACCGGAGGGGCCAGGTATGGATCCCTGATTTTTCAAGGAATACCTGTCCAATGAAATACAAACCATCATTTCGCGTAGCGCTCAAGCACTGGGACGAGTGTATGCCTGTCTGGTGGGCTAATGATGACGCTCCCGCCGGATGGCAGGAGCATCGCAAGAGTGTGGGCAGATGGGCATGCCCTCGAAAAGGAGCGTGTTGTGTCCGGTGCACTTTGGGCAATCAAGGCAAGCTCCCGCTTCCAGTACAAGGTGCGGGTCTTCCGGACAGCCAGTTGGCTAACGCGATACGTTGTGCGATACGTTGGTTCTCTGGCTTGGGTGGCGGGTGGCCACCCTTCACGAGTCAATGAACTGGGTGCCCCATCCTTCCGCAGCTTCATTGTTCATCCGGGAAGGGTGGGAAGGCAATCCGCCCGAGTTTCGGATCGCTCCTCGAAAACGCCCCAGGGGCCTGAAACCACCAAGCACGCGCGTGCAGCCGGTCCATTCATCGCAACTTGGGATCATCAGAGGAATATCCTTTTCGTGGGGATTTAACGCTCGAAATCCTGGTTCCGGGCGGATGTCGTCTCCTCCGGGTGTCCAACCTTTGGTGGAAGGACATGGGTTCCTATACTAGAGAGAAATGAAGCCCGATACCAGCACTCCCAATCCGGTTCATCTGGCGATCGTGAGTCCCTGCTCGTCCTGTCAGAACCAACTGACTGTTAGTCA
>PMWR01000178.1 GCA_003166055.1 Acidobacteriaceae bacterium | reverse complement strand
CCATGCGTCAGATTCGCCGCCGAGGCCAGGAGCAGCCTCAGTGGACCCTGAGAGCCTTTGCCAGCGAGCTCCAAAAATTCGGCGGCGAAGATTCCAACCCCGTCGTAACAACCTGGTTGAGCCGCTTTACCGCAGCTCAGCGCCGCCTCGCAGACCTCGCGCGCCGCCCGCAATCCCCGCTCGACTGGGCCGAACTGGTCTCACATCTGCTCGAGTCCCTCCAATTTGCCAACTCCAACCCGCTCCAAAGCGCCGAACACCAGGCCTTCCGCCGCTGGCAGCAGACAGTCGACTCCGCGGGTTCGCTGGGCTTCGACGGCCGCCGCGTTGCCTGGCCGGATTTCCTCTCCATCCTCGCCCATACCCTCGACGAGACTCTCTTCGCCCCCGAATCCCGCGACGCGCCCATCCAAATCGCCGGTCCGGCCGAGTCCGCAGGCCTCACCGCCGACGCCGTCTGGTTCCTCGGCGCCACTGAGGAAGCCTGGCCCGCCAGCGGCTCAACCCATCCCCTCCTGCCGCCCGAGGTCCAGCGCCAAGCCGCCATGCCCCACGCCACCCCCCAGCTCGACTGGGATTTGGCTCAATCCATCACCATTCGCCTGCTGGCCTCGGCGCGCCAAGTCAACTTCAGCTATGCCCGTCAGAACGAAGCCGTGGAATCCCGTCCGTCGCGCCTGATTGCCCAGTTCGCCGGGCCGCCGCAACCGCTTCCGCCCGAGCTGACCACGCCGCCCAGCCCGCCGCCGCTCGCCGCTACCTTTCAAGACTTCAGCCGCATCCCGTTCCCGCCCGGCCAGGTTCAGGGTGGGGCAAGCGTCCTGACTTACCAGTCGCAATGTCCCTTCAAAGCCTTCGCCACCGCCCGCCTCGGTGCACAGAGCTGGAATCCCGCCGAAGCCGGACTGACCCCTGCGCAACGCGGAAACCTGCTCCACGAAGTTCTTCACTCCATCTGGGCCGGCCTTCCGGACGGCATCCGCTCGCTGCATGATTTGCAGAATTTAAGCGACGGCAAATCTTTTGTTGTCAATCATGTTCAGCGCGTTCTTCAACAAGAACTTTCGCCCGAGATTCGCTACAGAATGCCCCGGCGTTACCTCGAATTAGAAGCCCAGCGCCTCACCACACTAATCACCGAGTGGCTGGGTTACGAGGCTACCCGCGTCTCCTTCGAGGTCGCCGAAACCGAAGCTAGCCGCACCATCTCGCTCGAAGGGCTCCTCCTCAAGCTCCGCCTCGACCGCATCGACCGGCTCTGCGACGGATCGCTGCTGGTCATCGACTACAAGTCCGGGAACGTCTCGCCCAGTTCCTGGGACCTGCCCCGCCCCGACGACGTGCAGCTCCCGCTCTACGCCGGCTTCGCCCTCGAACGCGAAAAGGAACCGCTCGGCGGCCTCGTCTTCGCCAAGGTCCGTCCCGGCGATCAGTCGTTTGCCGGCCGGGTCTTCGATCCGGCGTCCACTCTTCTTTCCGGCCTCGGCAAAACGACCGCTCTGGTAAAGAACCCCCTTTCCGCTGAAGACCTGATCGACTGGCGCAACACCATCGAGCAGCTCGCCCGCGACTTCCTCGCCGGCCGAGCCGAAGTCGACCCACGCGACTATCCCAAAACCTGCGAGCGCTGCGGCCTGCAAACCCTCTGCCGCATCCAGGAGAGCCAAGCCCAGGAGAGCCACCTTGCCCTGGGCGATGAAGACGAATCCGAAGACGGGGAGGCGGTCGATGAGTAAATCTGCCCCTCCCGATCAATCCCAGCGCGAACGCGCCCTCGACCCCACCCGCTCCATCCTCGTTCAAGCCCCGGCCGGCTCCGGCAAAACCACCCTGCTGACCGAGCGGTTTCTCACCCTGCTGGCCGAGGTGGACGACCCAGGCCAGGTAGTCGCCATCACCTTTACCATCGCCGCCGCCGCTGAGATGCGCAACCGCGTCCTCGACGCGCTCCGGGCCGCCGACCCCATCCCGCTCGCCCGCCGCGTCCTTGACCGCTCGATCTCCGGCGGCTGGAAACTCCTCGACCTGCCCAGCCAGCTTCGCATCTCAACCATCGACTCGTTCTGCCGTGAACTGGCCCTCCGTCAGCCGCTGCTCTCCGGCCTCGGCGGCGGACTGGCCATCGCCGAACAGTCCGACGAGCTTTACCGCCGCGCCGCCCGCCAGACACTGCAACAGCTCGACTCGGCCAAACCGGATCTCACCGCAGCCATCGAGGCCCTGCTCCTTTGGCGCGACAACAATTGGCAGGAGCTCGAAGCCCAGCTTGTGGAGATGCTCAGCACCCGCGACCGCTGGATGCACGGCTTCGTCCTCGACCGCGAACCGGATTGGGACACCTTGCGGGAGCGTCTCGAACGGCCGTTCGCCAACGCGATCCGCGAAGGCCTCTCACAGCTCAGCCAGCTCCTCGACCACGTCCCTGGCGCGCGCGAAGAAGCGCTCGAACTGGCCCGCTTCGCCTGTGAACAGCCGTCCGGTGACCAGCACCGCCCACTCGCGGAGCTGGCCGAGTTCCCCCGCGGCGCGTTCAATTCAGCCGAAGAGATTGAAGAAGCTCTCCAGGCCTGCAACTCCCTGGCCAATCTGCTCCTCACCGGTGGTCACACTTTCCGCAAACAAGTGGACAAGCGCCTCGGTTTTCCCGCCGATTACAAAACCGAAAAGGCGAGAATTCTGAAACTGATTGCCGACCTCGACGCCGTTCCCGGCCTGGAATCCGCCCTCGCCGCCGTCCGCAGCCTGCCCCCGCTTCACTACGCCGAGGACGACTGGCAGATCGTCAAGGCCTGCTTCACCCTCCTCGGCCACGCCGCCGCCCAACTCCAGGTCGTCTTCGCCGAGGCTGCGCGGGTGGACTTCATTGAAGTCGCACAGATCGCCGAGCGCGCACTCAAAGGCGACGACGGCCTGCCTTCCGAAACCGCCTTTGCCCTCGGCGACGGCATTCGCCACCTGCTGGTCGACGAGTTTCAAGACACCAGCCGCCGCCAGCACCAGCTTCTCGCCGCCCTCATCGGCGCCTGGCCAGACCAAACCGGCCGCACCTGCTTCGCCGTCGGCGACCCTATGCAATCCATCTACTTCTTCCGCGACGCAGATGTTGAGCTCTTCACACGGGTAAAGGAAATCGGCCTCGAAATCCCGTCCAACGAATCGCTCCCGTTCGACTTTGTTCCCCTCAGCGCGAACTTCAGAACCGCGCCCGCTCTGTTGCGGCAGATAAACGATGTTTTTGATGAGGTATTTGCCGTAAGTGATGGCAGCAATGTAGTTTTTACTCGGGCTGAGCCTGCAAGAGAGATTTCCAATGAGGCCTCACTCAGGTTGGAGCCAGTCACCGAGTCAACCCTCAAGTTGCACCTGAACTTTGAGCCGCAAACAGCACGCGGCAAAGCAGCTGACCCCACCGCCTTTCTTGAAAAAGAAGCCGCCCGCAACGCCCAGGCGCGGGAGATCGTTGCGCTGATCCAAAGCCACAGGTCTCGTGTGGAACAGGCTAAAGCGTGCGGTCAGAAGTACCGCATCGCCGTCCTTGCCCGCGCCAAAAAGTCGCTGGCGGCCATCGCCCTGGCGCTTCGCGAAGCGGCAATCCCCTTCCGCGCCATTGAGCTCGAACAGCTCTCCACTCGCCCCGAGATCCTGGACGCCCTGGCACTGGCTCGCGCGCTACTCAATCCATACGACCGGGCGGCCTGGCTGGGAGTTCTGCGCGCACCCTGGTGCGGCCTGGCGCTCGACGACCTGCATCTGCTCGCCAGCGCCGACGATCCCATCCTGCTTGCCCGGCCCGTTTCGGAATTGCTCGCCGAACGCCTCCCGCTGCTCGGCGCAGAGAGCCGCGCGGCTGCCGGACGCGTCCTGGATGCTCTGCGGTCCGTTCCAACGCTCCGGGCAAATCAGCCGGCCTCGTCGCTGGGAACCTGGCTTCAGCAGGTTTGGCTGCGGCTGGGCGGCTCCGGTTGCATCGATGACTCGGCACGCGCAAACCTCGACCTGCTCTGGAGCTGCCTCGACCGGCTGCCCGGCGGCGAGCAGGATCTGCTCGGCCCGGCACTCGATGCAGCATTGGGTAAGCTGACCGCGCTTCCCGACCCCGCCGCCGACAGCGATTGCGGCGTCCAGTTGATGACCATCCACAAGTCGAAGGGGCTGGAGTTTGAGGTGGTAATCGTCCCCGACGTGCAGGCAGGCACGGGCGGCGGCAAACCGAAAATGCTCTCCTGGCTCGAACGCGGGCTCGAAAGCGGGTCTGCCGAGCCGGACCACTCGGGCGAAATCACCGAATTCCTCATAGCGCCGCACCAGTCCAAAGGCGCCGATCGAGGCGGGTCGAAAGCCTGGGTCGATCAAGTCTATAAGGAGCGCGAATCGCAGGAAGACCGGCGGATCCTCTACGTCGCGGCCACGCGCGCGCGGGACGAGCTTCACCTGTTCGCACGGCCAGCCTACAAGGAGGAAAAGGACGGGAGCATTGCGCTGGTCGAGCCCTCGAAAGGCCTGCTGAAAACCGCCTGGCCTGCGTTGGAACCTGAAATTCGCGTCCACTTCGACGAGTGGAAAGCCAATCGCCAGCCCGCCGAGACCGAGATCCAGTCCATCGCCGCCTCCAGCGACAGCAATTTACTGGTCATGCCGTCGCCAATCAAGCCAACCCTTCTGCGCAGACTGCCTCCTGACTACCGCTCTCCGCAAGCGGAGGAGGAGAATGCGGCGGCGTCAACAGAAGTCATTCCCGGCCTGGGCGCATCGCGGATCTTCGCCCGCCATGAAGGCGGTCTGCTCTCCCGCGCCCTTGGCACCGCCGTCCATGCGCTCCTTGAAGAGCTGGCCCGCCTGCGCGCAACCGGCGACTGGCCCGCGGCCCGCACTGCCCTTGCCCGACTTCAACCGCGGATCGCAGCCCAGGTACGCGCCCTCGGCGTGGATCGGGCACAGGCCGCAAGCCTTGCCGCCGAAGCACTTGAGCTGGCGCTGGCCGCCTCCAACGACCCAGCCGGCCAATGGATCCTGTCGCCGCACGCTGATGCCGCCAGCGAAATTCGATGGGCCGGAGTCGTCGGTGGAGCAATCAGCAACGTCCGCGTAGACCGCATCTTCCGCGCCGGCCTGACGCCGCTGTCGGAAAGCGAGCAAGCCTGGTGGATCATCGACTACAAGACTGCTCACGCCGAGGCTTCCGACCCCGCCAAAGCCCTGCCCGCCCTGCGAACTCTTTTCGCACCCCAGCTTGAGGCCTACGCAAAAATCCTCCGCAACCTGCACGGCGCAGATGCAGCTCTCCGTGCCGGCCTCTTCTATCCCCGCATGCTGTTGTTGGATTGGTGGGAGTTGTAGAACAGCTTCTAGCTTCTA
>PMWR01000284.1 GCA_003166055.1 Acidobacteriaceae bacterium | reverse complement strand
GGGCGGCGTGTGGCCCCGGTCCCGGTGACCTTCTCTACCCAGGATGAGGGTGCCCCCGGTCCCTCACCCTCGCCTTTGGGGACCGGGAATATCAATACGTTGGCGGCCGGCCCAGATCTGATCCACCCAAAATGATTGAGTGCCCCAGGTCCGGGCATTGTCAGGGGCCGGATCGAGGGCGGCTCAGCGGTAGACTTCGCGGCGGTGCCTGACGGCCAGGACGAGGATGGAGTCGCCGTGGTCGTAGAAGCGGACGCGATAGTCGCCGACGCGCAGCCGCATCTCGGGCGGCTCGATGTCCTGCAGGCGCTTCAAGTCTCCTTCGCCGGAGGCGAGATAGCGGGAGATGGTGTGCAGGATGCGCAGGGCGGTGGGTTGGTCGATGGCGCGCAAATCGGCCTTGGCCTGGTCGGTCCAGGCGATCTTTTTCCGGTCCATGCTCACTGTCCAGGGTGGTGCGGTTCGGGTTCGAGGGGCGTGCATCCCATGCGCTCGAAATTCTCGGCTGTCAGGCCGAACTCGGCGAGGACTTCCTCGTTGGGAATGGGATCGTGATCCTTGAGCCAGACCTTGGAAGCGGCGACGGCGCGGTTCTCTTCCTCGCTGATCTCTTCGTCCTCAAAGGGGGCGTTGGCCAGGGCACGGTCCACCGGATCGAGCATGGATGTAATCAGGGTGACAACAGCGGAGGCCTGCGCTGTGGATATGCGCTCGATCAGTTCGTGAGCCTGTTGCTTCGAGTTGTTTGCGGCGGTCGCCATCGGGCATCCTCTCAACTACTCTGCGCTGCGGCAAGAAATTTATCAATGGTGGTCAACAAGGTGGCGGGTAACCCAGGTCTGACCCGCCCAAAATGATTGGGCGCCCCAGAGCCTGTCCTGAGCTTGTCGAAGAGTCCGGATTCCCGGCCCTGGGAATGAAGCTAGCCCCGCAGCTTGTTCAACAGATCCTGCGGATGCACCGGTTTCGCCAGAATCTCGAACGCGTACCCCTGCGCCCGAGCTTTCTCCAGCAAATCCGCCGTGGCCGCCTGCCCTGAAAACAGCAGAATCTTGATGTTGGGCAGCAGCTCCCTGATCTGAATCGCCGCATCAATCCCGTTCAGCTCCCCCATGATCACGTCTGAAATCAGCATGTCCGGCTTGAATATCGGCACCGCCTCGAGCGCCTTTTCGCTTGAATACACGGCTCGCGCTTCAAATCCGCTTTGATTCAGGATCATGGCCAGCGTGTCGGCGATCACCCGTTCGTCGTCGGCAACCAGCACTTTGGGTTTTGCTATCGTTTCAGGCATACTCTCCTAGACGTGCATCGGACTCGCCGGGGAAATCGACAGGCCCTGGCCCTGGGGATTCGAGAGCGTCTCTGGCGGAATCGATTTCCAGAATGATACGCTCTGTTTGGGCAACTCCATGCATCCATCTTAAACCGGCGCAGGGAGAAACCGCGGATGACTCCAACCATCCCCTGCACCCCGGCGCGACAATTCATCTGGCAGCAACTGGCATTATCTACACTAGGGCCTGCTCACACTTCCCAGGCGGTGGCGCCGGGAGCCAATTTTTTCGAGTTCAAGGAATGAGGAGTGACGCATACCGGGTGTAAGCTAGCGACGATTGACGCAGAAANNGGCTTCGTCTGGCCGGATTTTCGTCCGCAACGCCATCCGCCTGGGTAGTGTGAACAGGCCCTGGCAACATCAACCGGTCGCGGCATTGGCAGCCGAACCTTATCCGGAGAACCCTGCATGCAGGAAGCGGTCATCCCCAACCAGCCCACCGCCGCGGCCCCGGCCGTTGAAGCCATCATTCGCGCCGAAAAGATTGANNATTCTAGCCCTGCTCGGCCCCTCCGGCTCCGGCAAATCCACCATGCTGCGCATGCTTACCGGTCTCTCCACTCCCACCGCCGGACAGGTCTACTGGCATGAGAAACCGATCGCCGGCGCGGAGATCAACGTCTCCATCGTCTTCCAGAGCTTCGCGTTATTTCCCTGGCTTACCGTGCTTGAAAACGTCGAAGCCCCGCTTCAGGCCCGCGGCGTCGCGCCTGAGGAACGCCGCGAACGCAGCATGAAGATGCTCGACACTGTCGGCCTCGACGGCTTCGAAGCCGCCTATCCAAAGGAGCTTTCCGGCGGCATGAAGCAGCGCGTCGGCTTTGCCCGCGCCCTGGTCGTCGAACCTGAAGTCCTGTTCATGGACGAGCCATTCAGCGCCCTCGACGTACTGACCGCCGAAAACCTCCGTTCTGAATTGCTGGAGCTGTGGGCCAACAAGACCATGCCCACCAAGGCCGTCTTCATCGTCACCCACAACATTGAAGAAGCCGTCCTGCTGGCCGACCGCATCATCGTCCTCGGCCGCAACCCAGGCCACATCCGCACCGACTTCAAGGTCCAGCTCCCCCAACCCCGCGACCGCAAATCCGAAGCCTTCACCAACCTCGTCGACTACATTTACAAAGTCCTCACTCGTCCTGACGTCGCTCCCACCGAAGCCCCCGACCATCAGCATCCGGAAACCAAGGTCCGCGACCAGCGCCAGATGCACTACCAAATGCTGCCCCACGCCCGCCCCGGTGGCATGGCCGGCCTGCTCGAACTCCTCCTCGACAAAGGCGGACGCGACGACATCTACCGCCTGGCCGACGACCTGGCCTTCGAAATCGACGACCTGCTCCCCATCGTCGATGCCGCCCAGCTCCTCGGCTTCCTCAAAATCGAAGAAGGCGACGCCGCCATCACCCCCAGCGGGACCGAGTTCGCCAACTCTGAAATCCTTCGCCAAAAGGAGCTCTTCCGCGACGCAGCCGTCGCAAACGTCCTTCTCCTGCGCCAGATTCGCCGCGCGATCGAATCCAAGAGCGACCACACCGTCCCCGAAGACTTCTTCCTCGACATGCTCGACGAGCAGTTCAGTGAAGAGGAATGCCTGCGCCAGATGGAGACCGCTGTCGCCTGGGGCCGCTACGCTGAATTATTCGACTTCGANNTTCGTTATTGACACGGGCGTGGCGGCCTGTGGTCTCGCCATCTTCTTCGCCATTGTCAGCACCGGCAGATACTGGCTCAGCAAGCCCGCTCCAATCGCTGAAATCTCTCACTCCATCGGCGCTCTGCCTGTCTACGCGTTCTACTCCATCGTCCGCATCGGCATTGCTTACCTGCTCAGCCTTGTCTTCGCCATCGCCTACGGCTACATTGCCGCCTACAACCCGCGCATCGAGCCCTGGATGGTCGCCGTCCTCGACATTCTTCAGTCCATCCCCGTTCTCAGCTTCCTGCCGCCAGTCGTCCTTTTCATGGTCGCCCTCATTCCCGGCCACCAGTTGGGCATCGAGATGGCCGTCATCCTGCTCATCTTTACAGGACAGGTATGGAACCTGGCCTTCAGTTTCTATTCCTCCCTCAAATCCATTCCCCGGGAGATGGTTGAGGCCTCGCGCATCTACCGCTACTCCGCATGGCAGCGCTTCTGGCAGCTTGAAATGCCCTACGCCGCAATCGGACTCGTCTGGAACTCCATCGTCTCCGTCGCCGGTGGGTGGTTCGCTCTCATCGCCTGCGAAATCTCCCCTTTCGCCAATTACACCTACCAGCTCCCCGGCATCGGCAGCTATCTCCAGGTCGCCACCAACTCCGGCGATTACCGGGCACTGGCGTTTGGCATCGGCACCGTCATCCTCATCGTCGTCGCCACAGATCAGCTTGTCTGGCGTCCCCTCATTGCCTGGAGCGACAAGTTCAA
>PMWR01000030.1 GCA_003166055.1 Acidobacteriaceae bacterium | reverse complement strand
TTAGTACTACAGTTGTATTTGGTTCAATTGCAGGAAGGCCGGCAAATGCCCGGGCCTGAAGGCCGCGACAATTTGCCTTTTTCAGGGGGTTAAAACCCCCTGCTCCCTCCGGAATCTCCGAACTACAACTGTAGGATTAGTCTGGATTGGGAGCTGGCTGGTTGCTGATGAGATAGGGGCCAGAAGGCGTGTGAATACGCAGGGCTGTCAGAGTGCGAGTGCGGCCAGCATTGCTGCAATGTCATGGAGCCCAATCGCCGTGATCTCGGCATCAATTGGATAGTGCCCATTTCCTGCATTCACTACGAAACGGCGATCCGGCTTCAAATCCTTGCAGGCGATGTAGAACCCCTTCTCGGGCCGTCCGGCGAGGCTGCGCTTGATCTCGATGGCCCACAGGCCTTGACCAGGAATCTCCAACAACAAATCGATCTCCGCACCGGCCGCAGTGCGATAGAAGCTGGCCACAGTACTCTCAGGCGCTGCTTGAATCAGGTTTTCGATGGCAAATCCCTCCCACGAAGTGCCTGCAACGGGATGGCCTGCAAGGTCGTTATACGTCTTGATCCCCAGCAATGCATGAACGAGGCCACTATCCCGCACGTACACTTTGGGAGACTTCACCAGCCGCTTGCCTACGTTTCGATGAAAGGGCGGCAGCCTGCGAACCAGCAGCAGGTCTGCCAGCAGATCGATATAGCGCTGCGCTGTGGAGGCGGAGATCTGGAGCGCAGCGGCCAACCGCGAGGCATTCAGCAAAGTGCCTTGGCCATGCGCCAGCATCGTCCAAAGCCGCTCCAGTACGCCGGCAGGAATGCGGGGTCCAAACTGCGGCACATCTCGCTCCAGATATGTTCGGATAAAATCCGTGCGCCAGCGCAGGCTTGTGCTGTCGTCCTCGGCCAAATAGCTGCCGGGAAAACCTCCTCGCAGCCAGAGCTGGAGCAACGTGGGCTCGTTTGCAGGCAGCTCAAGGGTAAAAAACGGTCCCATGTCAATGTAGGAGATCCGTCCAGCCAGACTTTCTCCGGACTGCCGAAGCAGATCAATGGAGGCGGAGCCGAGGATGAGAAAACGACCCGTGGCATGGCCCGTGCGCCGGCCTTGATCAATGATGCCGCGAAGCGAGGTGAACAACTCCGGAACGCGATGAATTTCGTCCAGTACGACCAGGCTGTTCTCATATTGACGGAGAAAGAGAACCGGCTCGACCAGCTTCTCCCGGTCCTCCCGTGCTTCCAGATCCAGATAGAGTGCTCCGGGATGCGAGTCGGCAACCTGTCGCGCCAAGGTCGTTTTTCCAACCTGCCGCGGCCCGATGATCGCCACAGCCGCCTGTCTTTTGAGAGCCTGCTCGATTGAACTGGCAACAGATCGACGAATCATCCTTGTATATTAAGCATGCCATGCGTTATTTGCAAGGATAAATCAAGGGGCAGGTCGTTCTTAGGGTCCCCCATCGAAGTTCTTGAGCGCTGGTTCCCGGCGCTCCATCCGGTCAGTTTCGACTGAGGTTGGGCGAAGCAAGAAGCTAAGACAGAGGTACAAACGAAGGTACAATGTCCAAACCCCTGTGCTCTCTAAAGGACTTACGGTATCTTCGAGCGTCGCAGAATATCCTGTAAGTCTATGATGCTAATAGCTTTCACGGCAGAGGTCGCGGATTCGAGCCCCGTCGTCCCCGCCATTCATTCCAAAACACTCAGGGAATGATTGGCATGACAGATATAGGTGTAAGGCGGAGCAACTCCTCCCCCAATATGGCAAGAGTTTTCGGCTTAAGTCCAAGCAAATCATTGTCCTTTCACAGGTGCAATTAAGGTGCAGATCTGGGTACAAGCAGGAGGCTGACGACTCCGTCCTGGGCTTGGAGCTTTGCTTCAGCGATCGATTGCGTGTAGGTATCAAGAGTCAATTGAGCAGACGAATGTCGAAGCAGATCTTGTTGAACTTTGATGTTGGCGCCGATGAACCGGAGAAGAGTTGAGTATGAGTGGTGGAAAGTGTGCCAACCTATCCGCTTTTCAATTCCCAGTTTCTTTGCTACGGGTTGAACTACGGCGTTTTCCGAAATAGTGTTGTCTTTTCCAGTGCATACGGGGCAGCGGCTCCTTGGGGTCGCGTCGGCTTGAGTGCGTTGCCTTCGGTCTACATCATTTCGGAAAACGCAATAGAGCGGTTTCGATTCATATGTTGCCCTTTGAAGATCATGCGAGGTGGCATTTACTTCCGCCCCGACAACGAAGGCCTGTTGCAGGGGGCCCGGTTGGGGAAAATGCCGCTTGGCCTCAAGCTTTCCATAAAGAGCAGAATCGAATCCGCTGTAGCTTGCGCATCACGGAGTGACCCCAGAGAGATCGTTTCCCTTGTGCTCGCGTACTGGCGGACACCCAATCATCAGAGGCAGGAAACTCAGTTTCGTTCTTCCAATTCTTCAGCATCTCTGAGAGGCGCAAACCCATTTGTACCGGCTTGGCCAAAGAATCTGTCTTGCATCTTCTAGAGCATTTCTCCTATTG
>PMWR01000023.1 GCA_003166055.1 Acidobacteriaceae bacterium | reverse complement strand
TGGACGAGAAGCTCGGACTGGGCTAGCTCATATTTGCCAGCCCGAAGGACGAGCGTCGCGGCAAGAACTCGCAACTTCCTCTTTTCCGGTCTTCCGTGCGAGTCGCTTGTTGGGCCTTGCTCTCTGCCTCTGGATCGGTACAATGTAGAGACTCTAGGTCGAGAAAGGAGATTCCGGTCCAGGTGCCTGGAACGGAGAATCAGAATGGATAACGACCGTAGCGTGGAGCATCCTTTGGTGACTGCTGTAGTTCCAACCCGCAACCGCCCAGGGTTGGTACGTCGCGCTGTGTGCAGTGCCCTCAGTCAGACTTATTCCAATCTTGAAATACTCGTAGTGATTGACGGGATAGACACTGCTACAGTCGAAACGCTTGAGGCGCTGAACGAATCGCGAGTGCGCATTGTTGCGTTAGCTGAAAACGTCGGCGGTAACGAGGCACGGAATATTGGTGTTCGCCAGGCCCGCGGCGAGTGGATTGCGCTTCTCGACGATGATGATGAGTGGCTGCCGAAGAAAATTGAACGGCAAATCGAAACAATTCAATCTGAAAATCGCGAGATTCTGTTCACTGCAACTCAATACCTCGACAGAAAGGCTGAAAGAGTGATTGTATCTCCAGCGTACTTTCCCGCGCCCTCGCAGCCGATTAGCGAGTACCTGTTCTGTGGAATAAGTTGGCTGGGGCGGCGAGAAACGTTCATGCAGACATCGACTTGGATGGTCCGGCGCAGCTTCTTCATTGATCATCCGTTTACGCCTGGTCTCAAGAGGAACCAAGATTCAGATTGGCTTTTGAGAGCCTTCCGCGATGGCGTCGACAAGGCGGCGTTCGTGCTGGAGCCGCTGGCGATCTTTGAAGACCGGCGCGATATCAAGCGGATCAGTACATCGTTGGATTGGGAATATAACTACAATTGGGCTCAGCGGAATGCAGATCTGTTCACGACTAAGTCTTACGCATTCTATCTTATGACCGGTTGTGCGGGAACTTCGGCCATGCAAGGGGCGGCCATGAGTACTTTGACGTTTCTTTGGAATCAATGCGACAAATCCATGAAGCGATCCCCGAAGCTCATGTTTTGTTTTGTGCTGGCGATGTCTCATCGACGTGGCTTCGTCTTCAATGTATGCAGGTTCCTCGTGAAACTATTGCCAGGAAGATCGACCGGGCTCACGAAGAGGACAGGTTGATGAAGATTGTCTATCGAATTCTCGCGCATGATACACCGAAGGATCTGCAGAGGCTGAAATCAATCCTTTCAACATCTTCCGTCTCGATTTTTCTGCATCCGAACGCAAGCTCGGGTGCAAGTGCATTCAGGCACCTTGAGGAGAATAACGTTTTCGATGATGAAGGACCGAGTTGAAGTGTTCTGGGACAAATATTCCCAAAATGGCGCAGCGCTCTGGACTCGTCCCCTAAATCTCGAGGGTAGCGAACCCGGCCATTGTATTTTTTTCGCGGGAGGTGGGATCAAGTCCCCTCACCAAGTGTCTCCTACAACCTCTATTGGAGCCGTGCATGTCGCTGTCGAAAGATAAGCCGAATGTGGTCGTGTACCATAATGATCTTCTTCCTCTGAGTACAACGTTTATCCGTACGCAGGTCGGAGCGCTGGCAAGCTTCCATGCCGGCTTTGCTGGCCTCCTTCCCAGTCATGGTCGTTCTCTCGATTTGAATCTCAGCTTTGGTCCCATTTTGCTGACAAAGGACCACGGCTTGCGCTCCCGGGTCGTTCGCTGGATCTATAAGAGGACGAGGTATCTTGGAGGGCGGTTCTATAAGAGACTTAGAGCGCACAACCCTGCGTTGATCCATGCACACTTCGCGCTGGACGGGGTTTTCGCTCTACGCGTAGCCAACGAATTGAATATCCCACTGATCACAACACTGCACGGATTCGACGTAACAGTGCGCGGCGATGTCTTTGCGAAGTCCATCAAGGGCAGGATCTATTTGCGCCATCGGGAACGTCTGTGGGGAGAGTGCTCGAAGTTCTTTTGCAGCTGCGACTACATCAAGCAACGGGCAGAGGCGCTTGGATATCCCAGAGATAAGTTGGAGACCCTGTACTCGGGCCACGATTTTGCGAGGTTTAACATTGCGCCCACAGTCCGTAACAAGAACCTCATCCTCTACGTTGGCAGGCTGATTGAGAAGAAAGGATGTTCCTACCTCATTCGAACTGCCGCGCTGGTCATGAAGGAGTGTCCGAGCCTTGAATTGGTCATTATCGGCGAAGGTCCTCTTAGCGAGGAACTGAAAACGCTGGCCAAAGAACTCAAAGTGAAGTGCAGGTTCCTGGGGAACCTTGCTCAGCCAACACCGGGCAACCCAGTATTTGATTGGATGAGCAAGGCGCGAATCTTCTGCATGCCCAGTGTGACAGCACAGAACGGCGATACCGAGGGCCAGCCGGCGGTTTTCGTGGAGGTGCATGCCTTGGGACTTCCGGCGGTAAGCTTTCAAACAGCTGGAATTGGCGAGGTCGTATTGCATGGTGAGACAGGCCTACTGGTGCCGGAGAAAGACACGGTTGAACTGGCAGCCGCGCTCGTTCACCTGCTTCTTGACGACCGGCTCTGGGAAAAGTTCAGCCGCAGAGAGCCGCAATGGGTTAGGGAGCGCTTTGATATACAAAAACTGAACAGCCAATTGGAAAGGGCTTACTGGGAAGTGATCAGGCAGCCTCGTTCAGCTTCAGATTCATGAGTCTCAATTACTTCAGTGTTCGTATTTCGTGCAATTGCGCTCTGCAGCGTCGTTCTGACAGTTGTCTCTGCCAACGGGGCGACACTCCCGAGCTCTCTTGAGGCCCTCAAATGTCGAGGATGCGTGGAGTAGAGTGCAGAGAGGAGGAGAGGGATGATCGCATGCACTTCAAAGAACGACCGAGCCGGGCTTCTATTTGATGAACTGAAGAGGGTACGGCCGGACATTGTGGACCTCGGATCCATCCGCTCATCCCGCGCCGTGAGATTGTTTGGAGCGATTTCGTCTATCTCCTTCAAGGCGTCGAATCTCCGGCACGACTTTCAGTTCTCTCCCATGGTCGCAAAAGATCTCGAACGAACTTCGGTCAGGCGGCTCAAGAGCGCTCCTAGGGTCAGGCACATTCTGCAGTGG
>PMWR01000049.1 GCA_003166055.1 Acidobacteriaceae bacterium | reverse complement strand
TGCCAAAGGCGCGGCCATTTTTGAGCATCTGGTCGTCGAGAACAAAGCCCTTCACCACGAACTCCCTGAGAGTATTCGTGGCCCAGATGCGGAAGTGGGTGGCCTTCAGGGAGTTGACGCGGTAACCCACGGCGATGACGGCGTCCAGATTATAAAACTGGGTTTGGTACGTCTTGCCATCAGCGGCAGTTGTTTCCATTTTGGAAACAACTGCCGCCTCCGTCAATTCTTGGGACTCGAAGATGTTCTTGAGATGTTTGGAGATTGCGGCAACACCAACGCCGAAGAGTTCGGCGATGGCGCGTTGAGGAAGCCAGAAGTTGTCCTGGGCAAAGTGGACGTTGACGGTCACTCTGCCGTCGGCGGCATTGTAGAGGACGATGCGATTGGGCTGTCCCGAGGGCATGAGGGCGTCGCTCATTACAGACTCCGTACGTTGTCCAGCATGTGGCGCTGGAGGATGGCGGTGCACACGCTCATGCATGCGTTTATCCTTCGATATGCTACTCCAGACCCAAGTACGGGTCAAAGGTTCATCGACATTTCACTGGAAGTGACGCCCCACCAGGCCAGCGCTGCAATCATTCCACTAAAGCTTTGAAGACAGCATCAGCCGCATCTTTATAGAACTCGATGCTGATGCGTGTCCAGAGGTCGTCAGGCAGTTCGTTGAGTTGGCGCCGAGCGGAGACGGGCATGAGTAGGGTCTGCGCTTGTTTGTCGATTGCAAGCTCGGCGATGCTGACAGCGTTGGGAACCATCTCTATGGACCCACCGAGGTTGAGCGTACCTACGATGATGGTTCCGCCGCGCGTATTCTTTCCTAGCAGTGATCCACACAAGGCAACCATCACAGGGAGTCCCACGCCGCTGCCGGTTTTGTCGGCGTCCATGGCCCGCATTTGAATGGAGAATTCGTGTTCCCGCGGGTCGCGGTCGCCGACCAGTTCCTTTGCCCTAGCGTAGACGTTCTGTTCTCCGATTTTCACGCTCTCTCGAAACGCCGCGGCCGGCGGCTGGTTGAGTATCTTCACGCCGCTGCCCGGTCCCGAGGTCACTTCGATGCGGTAGAGGCCGGCACCGGTTTCTGGCGTTCCCGTGCTCGCTGCCCATACTTGTCCAGGTGGAAGTGGATCGCTCTCTATTGCTTCGTCGCTGTGTAGCTCGGGAGTCGAGACGAACTGTTCCAGTCCCTCCAAGCCCATTGTGTAGCTGAAGTGTGTATTCCTGAATTCGCTCTTGAAACAACGCTTCTGTTGTTCCTTGATGCGCCTCCGGGATTCGAGTGCCAATCTCACGATCCATTCCAGGTCGTCATCTGCAATTGGCATATCAGGCTTGGGAAAAAGCAGCTTCACCAAACCGCTAACGGTCTTTGTCACGGCTTCGATGTCGCGGCCACTGAGGGCACCGCCAAGGTAAACGCGGCCCTGGAGCACGTTGCCTCGGTTCTGAGAGCGCAGTTTGGACCAGCACTCACTCAGAAAATCGCTGACCATGCCAAAGTGGTCGGTGAGATGTTCTGATGGGCTAACCTTCGGGAAGTCCCAACCAGGACCAAATGCATGCAACCGGTCCATGAAGGCAGTGTCGTTTCGCATCTCCGGGGGCAGCGGGCTCAGGAGGTGCCCGACGCGCTGCTGCTGTTCAACATCGACGTCGAAGTTGCCCACCATCACAATGCCGCCTTCAGCCCGGATATTCTCCTTCCCTCGGCTGAACTGACCTGAAGCCATGTAGCCCTTCATGATGTTCACGCCATCCTTTTGGTCGAAGGAAACTCCAGAGATCTCATCGAAGCAGACGACATCGTATTGGCACACAAGTCCGCGTTGCCCACTGGCATTGTTGACGAACATCTTGGCCACTGTCGCCTTGCCGCCAGAGATTAAATGAGCGTAGGGAGAAATTTGTTGAAACAGATGGCTCTTGCCAGTTCCGCGTGGTCCGAGTTCCACAAAGTTGTAGTTTCGTTCGACAAACGGCACCATCCGCAGGATCGCCAGTCGTCGCGCCTTAACGTCGAGCGCCGCCGGTTCCAAGCCGATTGACCGGATCAGGAGGGCCTTCCATTCCTCTGTGGTGAACTTCTCACGTCCAGCCGCAAGAACATCGAGCACGTCCGACTTTGACATTTGGATCGGCCGAAGGCTGTCAATCCTAAATGGCCTGCCATTGTTTTCCTGAGCCACAATCCCATCGTAGGAAAGATTCACCTCGGCATAGAAGCCATCGGTCAACATACGTTCGTTGTCGCGCACCAGCTCATCGCCGATCCGAATGTCGCGAAGAGCCAAGCTCGGTAGCTCCGCGATGCAGCAATCGTTCTTGGTGTCGAGCCGGGCCTTCACAATGTCGATAAGCCGGATTGCACCCTGCTCCTTGGCCCGCGCCTTGAAGAGCTCTTCCTCGCCAGTGCGCACCGTTCGATCCTGAAGTTGCTTTTCAACAATGGCCAAACCTTCATTGATCTCCTGCTCATCGGTACTCGCACAGTACCGCCCTAGCAGGAACTCCACCACATATGTCGGCACCGGGTACTGGCGCGAATACTTCCGTACCAGATCCTTGCGGACCAGATATGTGCAATGGGCCATCAACGAGCGCAAGGTGAAGGGGTATTGTCTACGGAACTCCCTCGGACTCTTGTCCGCGGCTATGCACCAACATCCGTCGTATGCCTCCGTGGACCTCGGATGGTTTAAGCCCCTCTTGGATAGCCTCCCGATGGAACGCAAATCGGAATCCAAGAGAAGGAAGGCGGAAAAGTACCTGGAATATGCTGTGGTTGAAAGCATTCCTGCGCAGATACGAGCAGGAAGGCCGGCTGTTGCAAAGCGGGGAATTGAACATGTCGCACTTCTTGGTATGGAAGAGTTAATAATGCGATGGTTGATCACCCTACCCTGGCGTCAGCTAAATCTACGAGAATGCCGGATCAATGGGCCGACACCTAATCTGTTCAAGGACAAGATTTCCCCTTTCAGCGAGATCGATGAGCCCGATTGGGTGAAGCAGATGGGACTGAAGAATCCTGAGGCTCAGTTTTGGCAGTTCAGGTTCAGCGTCGATGAGACAAAGACGGGAATTGATGTGCATAGTTTGTTGCCTCGGCAATTGATTGAACCCTTGGAAGAATATCTAAAAGCGTTCAGGCCGCATTTGCTTGGGAACAGTGATCCGGGAACACTTCTCATCAACCATGCGGGGAACGCGATGGAGGCGAATCAGATCCGGCGGGTTGTCGAGAGTCTGACGCTGCGGTTTGGAGGGACACGCGTAACTCCGCATCTCTTCCGGGACATTGTTGCTTTCGCATGGTTAAAGGCGCATCCAAAGGATTTCTTATCGCTCTCTAAAATGCTTTGGCATTCGAGTCCAGATCTCGCTATCAAGACCTACGGCAGCCGATTCAACGAGTCTAGTGGCGTCTGCGCCATGGAGTCCTGGCTGGAGGAGCGGGGAGCCAAATCGAAGTAGTCAATTTGGATACCTGGNNGGGAGTCTGAGTCGTGTTAGGTGTTTACCTCTATGTGCGCCGGAACACCGGAGGGCGATACTGCATTTGCAATAACACAAAATCAATTCAGGAGAATGACAGTGAACACCGATCTTGCAATCTCGCCCCGTAATCTGGGACTTATTATGCTGGCGAGTTTCTGCCCGCGCTGCTTTTGGTTCCTTATCCGCATGATGTTTCATCCTCCGTTCAATCATGGCGGCGGTGCCCTCTGGACCTACATGCAGCAGATCCAAGAGGCACAGGTTGGGCATCATCTCGATAAGAATGGATGTCTTCCAAAGGAATTCTCACCTTTTTGCAATATCAGCTCACGGGCGAAGTTTCCGAAACACTGGTCAAAATTCCGCTACCAGCATAAGAGCGGCGTCATCCTTTACGGAATTCCGGATGAGATCTTTACCCTGGCCGACGGGTCTCTGTGCGTCATCGACCGCAAGACAGCGACTAACAAAGGTAAGGACGACCCCTTCCTCCCGATCTATAACTCGCAAACGGTCGGGTATTCGGACATTGCTCAGAACGGTCTGGGGTTGGGAGAGGTGACCAAAGCGGGTCTGTTTTATTGGGAAGTCCAGCGTGCCGAGGTGATTGACGACCCGAAGAGCCATTATGAGAAAGGGAAGGTGTGGGTGCCGTTCGTGCCGAAGCCACTCGAATTCGAGGTTGACTTCACGTTCCTTGATCCCCTCCTGAAAGAGGCGAAGAAGTTGTGGAAATCATCCTCACCGCCCGCCGGCCGCGTCGGCTGCAGAGACTGTCTAAAGGCCGAGGCGTTTCTCGCGCTCGGCACCATCATTGCTGATGCTGAACAGATTCAGGACCGCTGGATGCTCGAGTCTAGTGGCCACAGCTCTGAGGCGACCAAATTCGTTCACCAACGCATCCATGACCGCCATTGGTCCCGCGTTTCCGCACTTCTGGAGCTTCAGGACCAGACAAGCGACTTCAACTTGGCCGAAGACGGCATGATTGGAAACTGGGAATACTTTGATGATCAGAGCCAGCCCATGTTCTGAGATCCCCTACGCTCAGAAATCGCCTACGGCTTGGACGGAGAAGCGGACTACCTCAAGCAATCTACAAAATGCACTCGTGTGCAATAGCAATGGAGCGCCAAGCGCAATGGCACGAAGGAGCAAATCGCGTCCGTAGTCCGCAGCCTCAAAGGCAGCTCCAGTAGCAGCAGTAGCAAGATCNNCTCCGCATTCACCCGAAGACAGCACTTCGCCTGGCCCGCAGCCACGGCATCCCAGCGATCAGGCTGGGCAAGCACTGGCGCTTCCGCACCTGCGATTTGAGATCTTGGGCGGAGTCCCAGATTCAACCATGCATCGAGCCCAGTGAGGCCCTGGTGTAGCGATGGGAAGCAGTCGCCATTCCATCTCATACCAGGAGGGTCACATTGAGCGCATCCACCACGTCAATGGGCCTGACCAGTGGACGTATCGCTGGTGGGAAACCTCGAAGCATGGGAATCGCATCCATCGGCGCAAGATCATCGGCACTGTCGAGATATATCCCACCATCGGCGCCGCCAAGCGCGCCGTCGAGAGTTTCCGCTCCGAGATCAACGCGGCCGCGACGAA
>PMWR01000387.1 GCA_003166055.1 Acidobacteriaceae bacterium | reverse complement strand
CCTGCGTTCATCCCGTGAACCGTACCGGCAGCCACTGGGCTATGGCACTGGTTGCACAATGTGTTGATGCTGGGCATATTCAGCAGCCGTGGGTTCTGCGTGCCGTGCGGCGTGTGGCAGGCCAGGCATCCCTCTGCCTTGACCGCGGCGTGCTCGTACACGAAAGGACCACGCACATCGGTGTGGCACTTGGTGCAGATCATGTTCTGATCGGCCGTCGACTTCAGGTTGTTGTTCCCGAAGGTGCCGTGCGCATCATGACAGTCGGTGCACTTCACCAGGCCTTCGTTCACCTTATGGTGGAAAGGCATATCGAACGCCGGCTTCACGTCGTTGTGGCATTGGAAGCACAGCGCTGGCTGGGCCGCCTTGAGCAGAGGCTCGTGCTTGCTGTCGTGAACCTGGTGGCAGCCAATGCAGCTTACGCCGCCCTTGGCATGAGGAGAGCGATCGAAGTTCGGATGTGCTCCCGCGTGGCAGCCCAGGCAAGTCTTGTCCACATCCTTGGGCGAAGCTTTGGCCGGGTCAAAGATCTTGGTGACATCGCCGCCGCCTTCTACGTGCGCGCCGCCCGGACCGTGGCACCCCTCGCAGTTCACACCTGCCGCCCCGTGTTGCGCCGCAAGCTTGGTGTGCGGATTACCCTCGAATTTCTTCGACACCTCTTCATGACAGGTAGCGCAAACATCGCCGCCGACATAAGTGTTAGGAGCCGCGTCCTTGGCTTGAATAGCAGCCGGCTTGGCGTCCGGCGCCGCTTTGGGCGCCTGCGCCACCATGGCGGTCACACACAGGATGCCCGCGCCCAGCATCAAACACGCTCGCAGCCCCAACCGCTTCCCTGGGGCAGCACCATTTCGCAATTGCGTTACAGGCCTGGATCTACTCATAGAAAATTCCGCCTTCAATGCTCTCATCGTTACCTCCGGTTACGGCCAATACTCCAAATCCGCTCGCCGAATTCCCCAAATCCCCTTCGGGCCGAATCGGCAACGGATTCCTGAAAACTTGAACTTACCGAAGTTGCTCGATGTGCGGAGCATCACTTGATACGGGAATCGTACGATTGATTTCGTTTACTGCCGGTGATTGTCATCACATAAGCGTTTAAAGATCTTTTTTGGCCCAATTTCGTGTAGATTTCCTGCTCAAAGACCCTTCAAGAGCCTGAAAGCCGATTCCGAGACGCCTGGCGCGCACTATGCCCCCCCAGGCATCTCGAATTACCCGAAAAGCGAGAACGTTGCTTTCAGCAGAACAGCAGATTTGTAGCCCTGGGGCTGTGCTGAAATGGACACTTTCCCCGGAAGAATCGGCCCTCCGGCAACATGGAGCATTCTCTCACCGAAATTCGCGGAGGAATTCTCCCTTCGTCCGGTCGCGCCCCAGCGTCAGCCCCTGAGCAGGTCGCCATTCCGGCAGCCTTCCGCGAGGAGATGGAATATGCTTTGCGCAAGGCCTTTTAGGCGTGAGGCCCATCACATCCATGCCCGGGCCTTTTCGGGCAAACTGGCTTTGAGCAAGAGCCTCATTCCGGAGGCCCAGAGTGTTTTTCCCCTTGAAATGAGGACCTTGCGGCCGCAAGCCGTCGAGAAGAGATCGGTGAAAGCGGTTGCTTTTGATCGGGGTCGGAAGGGGCGCAATGATCGAACACATCGAGAACGAGGCAGTCGCTTCCAGACGGCAAAAGCCTGTGCCACGACAAGCACCCGCCGGCTGCGCTGCCTGCTCCAATCGCCGTCCCGGCTGGTTCTGCTCGCTTGGCAGCGCGGTTCTTGCCGATCTTGAACTGGCGACCAGCACCATCACCCTTCCCGCGCAGGCCGCCCTCTTCAACCAGGGCGAGGATGCCCGCTGCCTCTATCTCATTTGCTCCGGCTATCTCAAACTGACTGCCGGCCGTCTTGAAGACCGCCAGATGATCGTTCGCGTCGCCGGTCCGGGCTCGATGCTCGGGCTCTATGCGGTGCTCTCCCACGGCGTTTACGAGGTCTCCGCCGAGTCCTTGACCCACGCCCAGCTCCGTCCCGTCGAGCGCGACCGGTTCCTCAGCTTCCTGCGCAGCCACAAGGAAGCGCAGATGCGCGCTGTCCAGTGCATCTGCCAGGAGTACCGCTTCGCCCTTCAGGATGCCTGCCGGATCGCTTTGGCCGAAACTGTGGCCGCGCGCCTCGGACGGCTGCTGCTCGAACTCGCCCATCAAATCGGCGAGCACCTCGACGAAGGCGGTTTCCGCTTCCCGCTGCTTCTCACCCACGAGGAGATGGCCTCCATGGCCTGCACCACCCGCGAAACCGTTACCCGCACCCTCGGCCAATTCCGCAAGGACGGTTGGATCTCCATCGAGGACTCGCTGGTCACCCTTCACCATCCGGAACACCTCCAGACCCTCGTCTAGGGCTCCGAAGCTCGCTCCTCCGCCGCGGCGATTCAAGGCGTCATTCCCCTGTTCCCGGCGTCCAAGAGCTATCATTAGGTTTGGGAGTTCGTATGACCCGTTTTGCACCTTGCTCTTTTGCTTTTTTGCTTGCATCCTGCATTGTTCTCGCCCAGAACCCGGCTCCAACCGCGTCCCCAACCGCGGCGCAGCCCAGCGTAACCACCACCGAGAGTCCAGAGATTCGGGAGTTTCAGAAGATTGAGGATTCCTGGTCCGACGCCGTCAACCAGCGCGATCAGTACGCCATCGAGCTTGTCCTGTCCCCATTATTTGTGGATGTCTCCGCGACCGGCGACGTCACCACCCGCAATCAGCAGGTGGCCACGCTGATCACCGGCGAGGATAAAACCATCCATCTCGATCAGCGCGTCATCACCGTCCGCATGCTCGGCGATATTGCGGTGGCCAATGGAACCTACACGCTCCACCACAAGGTGAATTCGAGCGAAGCCAACGAGAAGGGCGTCTTCACGCATGTCTTCGAGCGCGTACATGGCGGATGGCTGTGCATCAATTCGCAGCGCACCACCTTGCGCGAGGAGTCCAACGCCAAGCAGAAAAGGCAATCCAACGCTGAGCTGCCCTTCCACATCCCGCTCTTCCAGAAAAGCGACAAGGGCCCCCAGTAGCATCACCGGCCCGTCGGCGGGGCTGATTGGCTCTTCGCCTTCAGGCAAAGCTCTGGTTTTGCTCTTTAAAATGGATTAGCCACTCTCTTTACTCCAGAGCCTGTCGGAATAATGGAATAATGCCTGGTGCCCCACCTCCGCCACGCCAGTGAGTTTGTGGCGACGGTGGAAAGCAGTACCTCAACTGACCGGCTATCTAGCTGACTCGCTGACTTGCTGTCTCGCTGGCCCGCTTATTCCCCTGCAGCCGAATCGAAATATGCACCAGGCTCAGCGCCGCCGGCGTCACGCCTGGAAGCCGGCTCGCCTGCCCAATCGTGATCGGCCGCACCCGTTCCAGCGTCTCTCGCATCTCACGCGACAAACCGCTGATCGTCCCGTACTCAATCCAATCGGGAATCGTCACCGACTCTGCCGCCTTCAGCTTCTCAATCGACTTCTTCTGCTGCTCCAGGTAGCCCGCAAACTTGATCTCCGTCTCCACGGCCCGCGCCTCGTTGCGCACCACCGCCGTCCCAAACGCCGCCTTCCCGTCTCCGGAATCAACGGTGGGTGCCCCATCCTTGGCGCGTTCTTGTTTTTGCGCCAAGGGTGGGAAAGCACGATCCGGTATCGCCCGCAAGTATTCCGCCACGAGCGGCTCCTCGGCGAGCGTCTCACTCATCGCCCCCAGCACCGCCTCAATCGTCACTTCCGGCCGCTTCAGCAACTGCGCCCACGTCTGCCCCGCGGTGCTACTCAGCTCGCCGAATCCCGCCCTACGCAATGCTTCAGCATCCGCCTTCTTAGTCGTAAGCAGCTTCTTGAGCGCCGCCATGCGCGCCTGCTTCTCTTCGTATTCCGCCCACGCGACATCGTTGATCAGCCCCAGCCTGCGCCCGTATGGCGTCAGCCTGCGGTCCGCGTTGTCGATCCGCAGATGCAGCCGGAACTCCGCGCGCGAAGTGAACATCCGGTATGGCTCGTTCGTTCCCTTTGAAATCAAATCGTCAATCAATATCCCGGTGTATCCCTCCGACCGGTCCATGGTGAACGGAGCCTCGCCCTTCACCCACAGCGCCGCGTTGATGCCGGCCATGATCCCCTGGCAAGCGGCCTCCTCGTAGCCACTCGTCCCGTTGATCTGCCCTGCCAGATAAAGCCCATCCATACTCTTCACGCGCAGCGTACGATCCAGCTCCGTCGCATCCACAGAGTCGTATTCGATCGCGTAACCAGGGCGCAGCATCTCCGCTTCCTCAAGCCCCGGAATCGACCGCACAATCTGAAACTGCACTTCCATCGGCAGCGAGGTCGACATGCCNNACGATCTTGTCTTCAATCGATGGGCAATAGCGCGGCCCAATCCCCTCAATCTGTCCCGAATACATCGCCGAACGGCCCACATTCTCGCGAATAATGCGCAGCGTCTCGGGAGTCGTAAACGCAATGTGGCAACTGATCTGCGGCTGCACAATTCTCTTCGTCCTGAAACTGAACGGTGTCGGATCAACGTCGCCCGGCTGTTCTTCAAACGC
>PMWR01000001.1 GCA_003166055.1 Acidobacteriaceae bacterium | reverse complement strand
TTGCCCACCTGGTCGGTGATGGTAACAATAGTGTTGTTGAACGAGGCCTGAATGTGCGCAATGCCGAATGGCACATTCTTGCGCTCGCGCTTTTTGAACTTCTTGTTCTTCCCCGCCTTGCCGGCTCCGGGTTTCTGCTCTGGCTTCGCCATTAGGTTTTACCCGTCGCTTTCTTCTTGCCGGCCACTGTGCCCTTGCGCGGGCCCTTGCGAGTGCGGGCGTTGGTGTGTGTGCGCTGGCCGCGCACCGGCAGCGACCGCCGATGACGGTTGCCGCGATAGCTTTGGATGTCGATGAGGCGCTTGATGTGCATCGAAGTGTCCTTGCGCAGGTCGCCCTCGACGTTCCCTTCGTCCTCGATCACCTGGCGGATGCGGTTAACCTCGTCCTCACCCAGATCCTGGACTTTCTTGAAGGGATCGACATTCGCCTTCTCCAGAATCTTGGCGGCGCGGGGGTCACCGATGCCAAAGATGTATGTGAGCGCGATCCGGGCCTGCTTGTTGCGGGGCAGATCGACGCCAGCAATACGTGCCATTCTGATTCCTTTTCACTTCCGTTGTGTGCCCCCGGCCTCAGCCGGTTCGCACGGTGGTTGCGGTTTGCCTCCAGAGGTTCATCGCAAGCCTTGACTCAAGCTAACTCGCCTCTTGCTACGGAGAATCCGCGAATTGCCAGCCTCAACTAGCCCTGGCGCTGTTTATGCTTTGCGTTCTCGCAGATCACCCTGACCACTCCCTTGCGGGTGATGACCTTGCACTTCACGCAAATCTTCTTCACTGATGCACGGACCTTCATTGTGTAATGCCCTTCCTCGAAACTCAGTATTCAGCCTTCAGCTTCCGCCTCGGGCCTTTACTGTCATCTGTCATCTGCTGACGGACATCTGTCATTTGTATCGATAAACGATGCGCCCGCGATTCAGGTCGTAGGGACTCAACTCCACGGCCACGCGGTCCCCTGGCAATATGCGGATGAAGTTCTTGCGCATCCTTCCGGAAACATGGGTCAACACCTCGTGATTGTTCTCGAGTTTGACCTTGAACATGGCGTTGGGCAGTGTCTCTGTTACCACTGCCATGACCTCAATCGCATCTTCCTTCGACAAACCGCATCCAATTCCGCCGGCGCGCCCTGGCGCCTCCAGCCTGTTAGCCCGAGCGTGCTACTCGGTTAAAACCCTCGATCCGGTCGCGGTCACCGCCACCGTGTGCTCAAAATGAGCGCTCATGCTTCCATCCGCCGCAACCGCCGTCCATCCGTCTCCCAATACCTGAACGTCCGGCTTGCCGGCATTCACCATGGGCTCGATGGCGATCACCATCCCCGTCTTCAACTTCATGCCCCGGCCCGCCTGCCCAAAGTTCGGCACCTGCGGGTCCTCGTGCATGTGGACCCCGATCCCGTGGCCCACAAAATCACGCACCACCGAGAATCCTTCTGCCTCAACGACCCTTTGCACCGCCGCACCGACATCCCCAAGCGTTGCCCCTGGCTTCACCGCTGCAATGCCCGCGTGCAGCGACCTCTCCGTCGCCGCCAAAAGCCGTGCCGTCTTCGGGTCGATCTTCTCGCCCACCGGCACCGTGATGGCTGCGTCACCATAGTAGCCGTCAACCACTACCCCAAAATCGACCGATACAATGTCCCCGTCCTTCAAAACACGCTTCGACGACGGTATGCCATGCACCACCTCACTGTTGACCGAGGTGCACAGCACGCAGGGAAACCCGTGATAGCCCTTGAAAGCAGCCTTGACGCCCAGCTCGTTCAGCCGCGCTTCCGCAGCTTTTTCGAGATCAAGAGTCGTGGCGCCTGGCTTCACCAGCCCACGCACCAACTCGAGCACCTCGCGAACCACCTGGCCCGCGCGGCGCATCTTCTCGATCTCCTGCGACGACTTCAATACAACAGCCACTGAACAGACCTCAGTTGTAAGTTGTCGGTTGTCAGTATTCAGGTGCCGGCACCGGCCTCGCTGATAACTGACAACTTAAAACTGACAACTAGCTTCTCACACACAACCCGCCGTTCGGCTGCGCTACTGGCGTAACCGTTCGACGGCTGCAACAATTCCGGCCGCAATCGTGCTGATCGGCCGGTCTCCATCCACTTCCGCAAAACGTCCCAGATCCCGGTAGTGCTCGATCACCGGCGCCGTCAGTGCCCCGTAAGCGCGCATGCGCTCATGGAAGACCGTCTCCGTGTCATCGGCTCGCTGGACCAGTGCCGCACCCTCAACGTCGCAAAATCCACTCCGTTTCGGCGGATTCACGTAGACGTTGTAGATGGTCTGGCAGACAGGACAGTTCCTGCGCCCGGTAATCCGGCGCAGTAATTGATTATAGTCCACTTGGATGCTCACGGCAATCACCGGCAGCGCATTCGCTTCGGCGCCTACCCGCCCGTCCAGCCAGCCTGCCTGCGGCAGCGTTCGCGGAAATCCATCGAGGATGTACCCCTTCGCGGTATCCTTCTGCCTCAGCCGTATCGCCACCATCTCATTGACCAGCGAATCGGGGACCAGTTCCCCCCGTCCCATGATCTCTTTCGCCACCTTACCCAGAGGCGTTCCCTGGGCCACATTGGCCCGCAAAAGGTCGCCGGTGGAGATCTGCGGAATCCCCCAGAGCTTCACCAATTCCTTGGCCTGGGTTCCCTTGCCCGAGCCCGGCGCACCCAACAAAAGAATTGGGCCGGGAACGGTTATAGCACCCGTTTCCCGGCCTGTTTCAAGAGCAGTCATAAATGAGGACATTACCAGGTTTTCCTTCCGCGTATGCGACCGGAGCGAGGGGAAAAGCCGTCATAGTGCCTCATGATCAGCTGCGATTCGATCTGGTTAACCGTATCCATGGCCACACCCACCACAATCAACAGTGAGGTGCCGCCAAAGTAGAATTGGACCCCCATGCCGTGCGTCGTCCACGTCGGCAATGACTCAAAAAGTCGCCCGACGAGCCACAACTTGTCGAACCGGATGCCCGAAATCATGAATGTGGGCACCAGCGTGATCAGAATGAGATACAGCGCTCCCACCAGCGTAAGCCGGGTGAGAATATCGTTGATGAAGTCCGAGGTTCGCTTGCCGGGGCGGATTCCGGGAATGAACGAGCCCGACTTGCGGAAGTTATCGGCGATATCGTCCGGCTTCATCACGATGGAAATGTAGAAGTACGCGAAGAAAATGATCCCCAGCATGTTCAGCAGCACATACCACGGGTAGCCGGGCTGAAGCGCCTGAATGATGGGCTGGAGAAAGCGGTTGTTCTGCACCCAATCAACCTGGGCGAAGAGCAGGGGAGCCGAGAGAATCGAGCTGGCGAAGATGACCGGCATCACGCCGCCGGAGTTCACCTTGAGCGGAAGGTGGCTCGATTGGCCGCCCATCATGCGCCGGCCCACAATACGCCGCGCGCTCTGGATGGGGATGCGCCGCTCGCTGCGTTCCACATAGACAATGAATCCCACCACGGCAGCCATCGCCGCAATCACAACCAGCACCACAAGGGCCGTCAGCGAGCCCCACGCGTTGGTCTGAATCTTCGTCCAGAGTTCGGCCACGCCGCGGGGCAGGCCGGCCACAATGCCCGTGAAAATCAGCAGGCTCATGCCGTTGCCGATGCCGCGATCGGTAATTTGCTCGCCCAGCCACATGATGAACGCCGTGCCCGTCGTGAGCGTCAGCATGGTCATCAGGGTGAACGGGATTCCGGGATTCAGCACCAGTCCTGGCTGCCGCCCGAGAATCGCCGCGATGCCGATCGACTGCAGAGCGCCCAGAATGACGGTCAAATAGCGGGTCCACTGCGTGATCTTGCGCCGGCCCAGCTCGCCTTCCTTCTGGATGCGCGCCAATGGCTCGTACACCACGGTGAGAAGCTGGAAGATGATGGATGCCGTGATGTACGGCATAATTCCCAGTGCAAACACCGTCATACGGCGCAGGCTGCCGCCGCCGAACAGATCCATCATGCCCAGAGCCGACCCGCTCTGCTGGTTGAAAAGCAGTTCCAACTGGTGGCCGTTCACACCCGGCGTCGGAATATGCGAGCCAAGTCGGTAGATGGCGAGAATGCCCAGGGTAAACAACACCCGCTTGCGCAGGTCGGGAATCCGGAAGATATTGAGAAACTTCTCAAGCATGTTGTTTTATCCGCTTCGGGGCATTTGCCGCCGGAATCTTTGACTTCACCATCTTAGAGCATTTCCGGATTCGGAGAGAGCATACGGGNNGCGAGCGCAGCGAGTCGAAAGCCTGCCCTGAGCGTAGTTGATGGGGACCTGCGTTTTGGACCAGGCATACGGCTCGGGTGCCCCAGTTCTCGATTTTGAGATCTGGGAATCGATCTCGCCGAACTCACGCCGCCGGAGCGTCCTTCGCGGGCCCACCCGCAACTACAGCCTTGCCGCCGGCCTTTTCGATCTTCTCGACCGCCGACTTGGAAAACTTGTGGGCATGGATGGTGATCGCTGCCGTCAGCTCACCGGAACCCAGAACCTTGATCAGCGCCTTCTTGCTCGAGGCCAAACCAAGCTTCTTGTAGTCGTCCAGGCCGATCTCGGTCACTGCCAGACCTTCCACGTGCTCGGCAATCCGGTCCAGGTTCACAACCGTGTACTCGGTGCGGAAGATATTAGTGAAACCGCGCTTCGGAAGCCGGCGGTGCAACGGCATCTGGCCGCCCTCAAAACCGCGCATCAGGCTGGTGCCGGTGCGCGAACCCTGGCCCTTGTGGCCGCGGGTAGAGGTCTTGCCCATGCCGGATCCCATGCCCCGGCCCACGCGCTTGCGCCCGGTGTTCGCTTTCTTGGGTGCCCGCAAATTCGATAGATTCTTTGCCATGATTTCCTCGCTGTAGCGCCGGACAAGGTTGATCCCCGCCGACTCGCGTTGCTTACAGAGATCAGGGGTCAGAGATCAGAGATCAGTTGAAGCCCCCTGATCTCTGACCCCTGATCTCTGATCCCTAGTTCTCGACGATCCGAACCAGGTGCGGAATGGTCTTCACCATGCCGCGAATCGACTCGTTGTCCACGCGCTCCACAATCTGGTTGAGCCGCGTAAACCCAAGACCCTTGACCACCGCCTTGTGCTTGGCGGGCGTCGAGTTCTTCGAGCGGTAATACTGAATGAGAATCTTCTTGGTTTCCGCCATGGTTTACATCTCCTCCACGGACTTGCCGCGCAAAGCCGCCACTTCAGCCCGGTCGCGCAACTGAGTCAGCGCGTCGAACGTGGCCTTGACGACGTTGTGGGGGTTCGGCGATCCCAGGCTCTTGGTCAGCACGTTCTGCACGCCAACCGAGGTCATCACCGCACGCACTGCGCCGCCGGCAATCACGCCGGTGCCCTCGGGGGCCGGCTTCAACAGCACCTGGCCCGAACCGAAGCGGCCCAGCACCAAATGTGGAATCGTGGTCTCGGTCAGGTTGATGCGGTACAGGTTCTTCTTGGCCGCTTCGATTCCCTTGCGAATTGCCTGGGGAACCTCCTTGGCCTTGCCCGAACCATGACCTACCACTCCGGCAGTGGCGTCACCCACCACCACCAGCGCGGCAAACGACATGTTCTTGCCGCCCTTGACCACCTTGGTAACGCGATTGATCGAAACCACCTCGTCCTTCAGATTGAGCCGGTTCGCGTCAAACTTTTTTTTCATCATTGCCATCTGCCGTACCTCTTTCTGGCTGCCCTTTGGGGCGCCACGAAACCTGTAACTGGAAGCTTAGAATTCGAGACCGGCCTCGCGGGCCGCTTCGGCGAGCGCCTTCACGCGGCCGTGGTAGAGATAACCGCCGCGGTCAAAGACCACCTTCTTGATTCCCTTCTCCTGCGCGCGCTCGGCGATCAGTTTGCCGACCAGCTTGGCCGCCGCTACGTTGCCGCCGTATGCTTTGCCTTCGGACTCGGTCTTCTTGCCAAACGAGGACGCTGAAACCAGCGTGACGCCATTGAGGTCGTCGATCAGTTGCGTGTAGATGTGGTTCAGTGAGCGGTAGACGTTGAGGCGGGGACGCTCGGCGGTGCCGGACATCTTCTCCCGGATGCGAGTGTGTACGCGCTGGCGGATAACATTGCGTTCGCGGGGACTAATCATAAGTCTTACTTCCCTTCCTAGTAGCGTCGCCAGAGTGCTGGTGACGTTCGGTATAACAAATATTATAGGTTGTAAGTAATAAGTTGTAAGTTCACTTACGACTTACTACCGTCTTGCCTACTTCGCTCCGGTCTTGCCTACCTTCTTCTTCAGCCTCTCGCCGCTGTAGCGGACGCCCTTGTTCTTGTACGGATCGGGCTTGCGCAGCGAACGCATGTCGGCGGCCACCTGGCCAACCTTCTGGCGATCGATACCGGAGATGGTAAGGTGCGTCTGCTTGGGATCGATAACGACCTCGATGCCGGTGGGAAGCGGAAACTCAATCTGGTGCGAAAATCCGAGGGTAAAAACGACCGTGTTCTTGCCCTTCAACTCGGCGCGGTACCCGATGCCGACAATGTCGAGTTCCTTGATCCAGCCCTTGGTGACTCCGACGACAGCATTGCAGACCAGCGCGCGCGCCAGTCCATGAAAGGCTGCCTGTTTGTCGTTCTGGCGTTCGGCGATCAAGCTGCCGTCCTTCTGCACCAGCGTAATGCCGCCGGGAAGCATGGCGCTTACCTTGCCCTTGGGGCCTTCCACAAGCACCGTGTTGCCATCACTGCTGACCGTGTACTTGACGCCGGCTGGCATGGGAATTGGCTTTTTGCCGATACGGGACATTCGAAATTCCTTTGTGGCTTGCGAGTCGCTCAGTGTGAAGCGTATTGAGTTCCACTGCAGCCTGGGCATGAGCCCATCGTTCTAACCTTCAAGTCCGGCGCTGGCGAACCGCGCCGGAGCAAATCGTTCAAACCCGCAAAGAATGGGACGAGGCTCGTCCCGTCCGATGCGGCAAGCCTCACCAGACTTCGCAGAGTATCTCTCCGCCAACGCCCTCGCGGCGTGCCTGGCGGCCGGTCATCACGCCCTTCGGCGTGGTCAGGATCGATATGCCGAGTCCGCCCTGTACGCGGCGAATCTCGTCGCGGCCAAGATACACGCGGCATCCGGGACGCGAGACGCGCTGTAGGTCGCGGATGACGGCCTCGTTGTTGGGACCGTACTTCAGATACACGCGCAACACCTTCATGCCGCCCTCTTCGGCCGGCTTGTAGTTGGCGATATAGCCCTCCTCTTTGAGGATGCGGGCGATCTCGCTCTTGAGCTTGGAGGCGGGCACGTCGAGCTTCTGGTGGCGCGCGCGGATAGAGTTGCGGATACGCGTCAGAAAGTCAGCTACTGGATCGGTCAGGTTCATTCATTCTCCTTCATTCCCCGTTCGCTCTACAGTGTGTCTCAACGGCGAGAACCAGCGGAAATGTTGCTGCATCCATTCGATGGAGCGATGCGCTGCATCTATAAAACCAACTGCTCCCAGACTTCAGCATCCTTGGCGGATGAGGTCTCTGGAAGGGTTAACCGGTAACGACAACCTTAAGTATACAGGTTGCCGCACCGCTACGCTTACCAGCTTGACTTGACGACGCCTGGGATCTCGCCCTTGAGCGCGAGGTTGCGGAAGCAGAGGCGGCAGATCCCGAACTTGCGCAAAAATGCGCGGGGACGGCCGCACAGTTGGCAGCGGTTGTGCTGGCGGGATTTGAACTTCGGCTTTCTTGCGTCCTTGACGCGCTTTGCGGTAGTTGCCATAGTGTTTGCTCTCTATCCTGTTTCCAAATACAGCCTGCAAATTCTGTTACGGCCGTGCGGCTCGGTTAGTTATGCTCCAACCCGGAATGGCATTCCGAAGCCCTTCAGCAGGGCGCGGGCACCGTTGTCGTCGGCCGCGGTGGTGACGATGGTGACGTTCATGCCCTTCAGCTTGTCCACCTTCGCATAGTCGATCTCGGCGAAGATGAGCTGGTCGCGCAGACCGAGCGTGTAGTTGCCGCGACCATCGAAGCTCTTCGACGAGACACCGCGGAAGTCGCGCACGCGCGGCAGCGCAATCGAGATCAGCCGGTCGAGGAACTCGTACATCTTGTCGCCACGCAGCGTGGCCACCGCGCCGATCGGCATCCCCTCGCGCACTTTGAAGGCGGCAATCGACTTCTTCGCCTTGGTGATGACCGGCTTCTGGCCGACGATCGACGCCAGGTCGGCCACCAGCGGGTCCATGATCTTTACATTCTGCGTGGCCTCGCCCAGCCCCATGTTGACGACGATCTTCTCCAGCCTCGGAATCGCCATCGGGTTGGTGATGCCAAGTTCCTTGGCAATCGCCGGACGGATCTCGCTCAGGTACTTTTCTTTAAATCGTGCCGCCATGATCGACTTCGCTTTCTCCACGGTTTCCGGAGTGGGCTTCGCGGCCCGTTTACCGATTCGTGGGGTGAACCTGGTTTTCCAACAAAGCAACGATCAACTTGCCGATTGCTCTTTACTTCTTCTTCTCGGGAATCGCGCTCCCACTTACCTTCGAGAAGCGAACTCTCCTGGTCGTCTTCAACTCTCTTCCCGACCCGGGTCTTATTGCCCTCGCCATCCACCAGCATCACATTTGAGATGTGGATGGAAGACTCCTGCTCGGCGATTCCGCCCTTGATGTTCCTCTGCGGGTTCGGCTTCACGTGCTTCTTGATCATCATGACGTGCTCAACCAGAAGTCGGTCCTTGTCCGCCAGAATGCGAAGCACGCGGCCACGCTTGCCCTTGTCTTTGCCGGCGATCACTTCAACGGTGTCGTTTCGCTTGATCTTGATCTTGCTTGTCGTGACGGGCTTGTGCTTCGTCGGCATTGCTATCACCTCTTGTCTCGGCAATCTGTCGGAGCCGGAATCCGCATTGAACCTCTGGCCTGTAGGCCCTCGCGTTCTTTTTGTTCTCAACTAACAACGAACAACCAGCAACTTACAACTGCCTTTAAATCACCTCAGGCGCCAGTGAAACAATCTTGAGAAACTTCTTCTCGCGCAGCTCGCGTGCCACCGGTCCGAAGACACGCGTTCCCACTGGCTCGTTGGTCTCGTCGATCACCACCGCTGCGTTCTGGTCGAAGCGGATGTAGGTGCCGTCGCGCCGTCGATACTCCTTGCGCGTGCGCACAATGACCGCCTTCACCACCTTGCCCTTCTTGACTGTGCCGTCAGGCGACGCCTCCTTGACCGCGGCCGTCACCACATCGCCGAGGCCCGCCTTCTTGCCCAGGCCTCCGCCCAGCGGCAGGATCACCTGCAACTTGCGCGCGCCGGAGTTGTCGGCAACATCGAGCATCGTTCTCATCTGGACTGACATATTCGTTCTCCTAAGCCTAAAACCGGGCTATAAACCCCTTGAAGCTCTCCGCTGCATCACAAAACAAAAAGTTCCGCTCCAATTCCAAACTACTTCGCTTCCGCGACAGAATCCTTCTCGTCGAGCTGCGAGAGCGAGGAGCGGCGCACAATCTCCTCCAGTGACCAGCGCTTCAGCTTCGACAGTGGCCGCGCCTCGCGGATTCTCACAACGTCGCCAACCCGCGCCGAGTTCAACTCGTCGTGCGCGTAGAACTTCTTGTTCGACTTCATCACGCGCATGTACTTCGGATGCGCCTTGCGCATCTCGATCTCGACCACNNGACCTGCGCTTCCGGAACTGCTGTGTTGATTGTGTCTGCCATCGTTAGTCCTTCTTCGCTTTCTTGCGTGCGGTGCGTGTGCTCGCCGCCGGTGCCGTGCGTACGGCGGCCGGCGATGCGGTCTTCTCGGAGGCCAGAGCGCGCTCGCGGGTCACGGTCTGGATGCGGGCGATGTCGAGCTTCAGTGCGCGCAGCTTCTTGATGCCTTCATTGTTGCCAAGGCTCTTCTGGAAGCGTAGGCGAAAGAGCTGCTCGGCGGACTTGGTCTGCTGTGCCGGCAGCTCATCGTCGGTAAGGTTGCGGATCTTTTCGAGTTCCATATTTTTCTTCTTTCGTTGCTAATTCTTTGGCCGGCCTGGTTCTTTGCAAAAACCGCTACTTAACGGCCACGGTCGCCTTGACGGTGTGGCGCTGGATGAACATCGTCTTCAGTGGCAACTTGTGGGCAGCCAGACGCATGGCTTCCCTTGCCAGTTCAGGCGTAACACCCTCCATCTCGAACAGTATCTTGCCCGGGCGAACGACCGCGACCCAGTGGTCGGGAGCTCCCTTGCCCTTGCCCATACGTGTCTCGGCGGGCTTCTTGGTGATCGGCTTGTCGGGGAAGATGCGCAGCCATACCTTGCCCCCGCGCTTGATAAACCGCGTCATCGCGATACGGCTGGCCTCGATCTGGCGGTCGGTAATATAGCCGCACTCCTGCACCTTCAGGCCGAAGTCGCCGAACGAGAGGTCCGACCCGCGCCACGCCTTGCCGCACATGCGGCCGCGTTGCTGCTTGCGAAACTTGACCTTCTTTGGCAATAACATAATAAAAACCCTCTAACTCTTTTGGCTGACCGCTCTTATCGGAAAGCCTGCCTGCTGCATGTTGGACCTGCAAATTCGGCCCTTTAAACTAACAACCAACAACTAGCAACCAACAACCGTCTTTAGAACACGCCAGTTGTTACACCCTGGTCGCGGCGCTTCTTCTGCTCGTAGATATCGCCGCGATATACCCATGTCTTGACGCCGATGATTCCGTAGGTAGTGTGCGCCTCGGAAAATCCATAGTCGATGTCGGCGCGCAGGGTGTGCAGCGGAAGGCGCCCCTGCAGGTACCACTCAGAGCGCGCAATCTCATTGCCGTTCAGCCGGCCCGACACGCGGACCTTGATGCCCTTGCAGCCAAAGCGCAGCGCCGAATCAACCGACTTGCGCATCGCGCGACGGAAGCTGACGCGCTTTTCCAGTTGCAGCGCGATGTTCTCGGCGACCAACTGCGCGTCGAGCTCCGGCTTGTTGACCTCCAGAATGTCAATGAAGACCTCGCGCGAGCTCCGTTTCTGAATGTCGGCCTTCAGCTTATCGATCTCCGCGCCCTTGCGGCCGATGATGATGCCCGGACGCGCGGTGCGGATGATGAGACGCAGCTTGTTGCCCGGACGCTCGACTTCCACCGAACTGACCCCGGCGGCCTTCAGCTTCTCGCGCAACTCAGCCTTCAGCTTGACGTCTTCCACCAACAGCTTGTCGTAGCCACGCTCTACGAACCAGCGTGACTTCCACGGCTTGTTGACGCCCAGGCGAAACCCATACGGATGGACCTTCTGTCCCATAGCTTCCTTTACTTCGCCCCGGTCCGGTTGAGCCGGCGGGGCTTGCTGCAAAACCTAAAGTTTACCGGAAGGTTCCCGGCACTACCCAATTCCCAGCCGTTGTTACTTTGTTGCCTTCTTTGTTGCAGCCTTCTTTGCGGCGGTCTTCTTCGCCGGAGCTTTCTTCACCGCTGACTTCTTAGCCACTGGCTTGGCCGGCGTCTTCGTAACCGCTTCGGGCTCGGGCGCAACCACGGTAACCTGCGTTGCAGGCTTCTTCTCCGCAACCGTCACAACAATGTGTGTAAGCCTGCGCTGGTAACGGAACGCGCGTCCCATTGGCGCGGGCCGGATGCGCTTCAGGCGCGGCCCATCATTCGCCACCGCAGTGCGAACAACCAGGTTATCGACGTCGATATCGAGGCCCTGCTCCTGCGAGGCGTAGGTCGCATTCTGGATGGCCGAGCGCAATACCTTCTCGACGACCGGCCCCATCCTCTTGGTGGAGAAGTGGACGGTGTTGAGCGCCTGCTCCACGCGCATGCCCTTAATGGTGTCGAGAACCAGCTTCGCCTTCTGCGGGCTGCTGCGCTGAAACTTGGCTTCTGCGCGGAACTCTCGAACTTTGTCTGCTGCAATCTTCGACATAACTTTGATCCTTCGAACTGCCTGGTACGTCTTGCTTCTGCAAATATCAACTACAACGAACGCCGCACACTACTTCGGTTTTACGGTGGTCTCGGCTGCCCGTGCGGAGTGGCCCTTGAACGTGCGCGTCGCGGAGAACTCGCCCAGCTTATGACCGACCATATTCTCCGTTACATACACTGGGATAAATTTGCGGCCGTTATGCACGGCAATGGTGTGGCCAACCATATCCGGGAAGATCGTCGAGCGGCGCGACCAGGTGCGCACGACCTTCTTGTCATTGGTCTGGTTCATGACCGTGATCTTCGACTGGAGATGCGCGTCGATAAACGGACCCTTCTTTGCTGAACGTGCCATGTTGATGACTCCAGATTCCTACTACGGTTACATTGCTGAATACGACGAATCTCTTAGCTGCGAGACTTGGTGTTGTGCTATTTCCTGAACTGCAAACACATCTTGCTGAACTTCTTTACTTACTGCGGCGGCTGACGATAAATACATCGGTCCGCTTGTTATTGCGCGTCTTATATCCGCGCGTCGGCTGTCCCCATGGAGTGACCGGGTGACGGCCGCCGGATGTCTTGCCTTCGCCTCCGCCGTGCGGGTGGTCGACCGGGTTCATCGTGACGCCACGGTTGGCCGGGTTGATTCCCTTCCAACGGTTGCGCCCGGCTTTGCCGATGGAGACATTCTCATGGTCCGTGTTGCCTACCTGACCGATCGTAGCCATGCACTCGACAAGGACTTTACGTGTCTCCCCCGAGGGCAGTTTGAGCAGCGCATAGTCGCCTTCCTTGGCGATCAGATTGACCTGCGCACCGGCAGAACGCGCCATCTGCGCTCCCTTGCCCGGTCGCAGCTCGATGTTGTGTACGATCGTACCAAGTGGAATATTCTTCAGCGGAAGCGCGTTGCCCACCAGAATATCGGCGTCCGGCCCACTCATGATCGACTGACCAACCTTCAATCCGATCGGTTGGATAATGTATCGCTTCTCGCCGTCCGCGTAGTGGACCAGCGCAATGCGCGAACTGCGGTTCGGATCGTATTCAATCGTCGCGACGGTTGCTGGAATGCCATACTTATCGCGCTTGAAATCAATCAGGCGCAGCTTCTGCTTGTGGCCTCCGCCCTGGTGGCGAATGGTCATGCGACCCGTGCTGTTGCGTCCGCCGGTGCGTTGCTTGACAGAGAGCAGCGGCTTGTGCGGCTTGTCCGTCGTCAGGTCGTCGTTCACCAGCTTCGTCTGGAAGCGGAGTGTCGGGGTAATCGGTCGAAATGATTTGATCGGCATTTGTTTTAGCTCCTAGCTTTTAGCTCTTAGCCTTTAGCTAGTTCTCTCTTGCGTCTTTGCAACTTAGTCGTCGTTCTCGTATTCAACTAAAAACTAACAACAAGCAACTAACAACTGTTCTTACATGCTATTCAGATACTCCGGCATCTTCTGCCCATCCTTCAGGCGGACATAGGCCTTCTTCCAGTCGGGGCGATATCCGGTAAACTTTCCCCGGCGGCGTTCCTTTCCTTCCACCGTGGAAGTCCGCACGCCGCTCACCTTGACCTTGAAGAGCGTCTCAACGGCCTGTTTGACCTCGGTCTTGCTGGCATTCATATCAACCTCGAAGACCAGAGTGTTCTGGGTCTCTTTCACGCCCATTCCCTTCTCGGTGATGAGAGGGCGGCGAATCACTGTATAGAGGGTTGGCATTTACGCAACCTCCTTCTCGGCAGCGGCTTGCTTAGCTTCTGTTGCGGCCTTGCTGCGTTTCGAAACAAACTTCTTCAGCGTCTGCTGCAGCGCCTCGATGGCATCCTTGGAGAAGATGGCATGTTCGTAGCGCAGCAGGTCGTAGGGATGCACCTCGGAGCTGAGCACAAGCTCGACGCCCGCCAGGTTGCGCGATCCCAGATAGAGCTTCTCGCCGAGTTGCTGGCTGGACTCAACCAGCAACGTCGTCTTTCCGGCATCGAGCTTTGTGATCGCCGCGCGGAAGAGCTTGGTCTTGGCCTCGGGAACCTCGAACGACTCGACCACCGTCAACTTGCCGTCCGCGATCTTCGCCGCGATGGCCGAGCGCAGCGCGCCCATCAGCTTCTTCTGCGGGAAGGCGTACTCGTAGCTGCGCGGCTTCGGTCCGTGTACCGTGCCGCCGGAGCGCCACAGCGGGCTCCGGATCGACGCAATGCGCGCGCGGCCGGTCCCCTTCTGCTTCCATAGCTTGCGCCCGGCGCCCGAAACAAGCCCGCGCGTCTTGGTGGACGCAGTACCCTGACGCAACGCGGCGCGGTAGTGCTTCACCGACTCCCACAGCAGCGTGTCGTTGATCTCGTCCGAAAAAACCTCGTCGAGGAGTTCGAACTCTCCGACCTTCTTTCCCGCGAGATTGACTACTTTGATCTTTGCCATCGCTCTTCTCTCTTCATGCCCGCCATCGATGCGGCTGGCCGTAACTTTGTTTAGCAAGAGTTATGAGAAGCTCTCTTGCTTATTTTTCTTTACTTCTTCTTCGGCGAAGCCTTCTTCGAAGCCTTCAACGGATCCAGCGTCGTGCCACCGGCAAATCCGCGACGCTCGCGCGGCGGGGCCTTTGCCTTCGAGATCAGAACATATCCATCGCGCGGTCCGGGCACAGCGCCCTCGACCATCAAGAGGTTGTCTTCCACATCGATGCCGCGAATGCGCAGGTTGCGCACTGTGATCTGCGCGTGGCCCATGTGGCCGGGCATGCGCTGACCGGGAAAGACGCGTGAAGGATAGGAAGATGCGCCGATCGATCCCTGCACCTGGAACATGTGGCCGTGCGCCTTGGGGCCACCGCCGAAGTGATGGCGGCGGACCACGCCAGCGAACCCGCGTCCCTTCGATGTGCCGATGACGTCGACAAACTTTTCCTCGGAAAAAATGTCAACCATAATGCGGTCGCCTGCCTTGACCGAGGCGTCCTCACCTTCCTTGGCAACTTCAACCGCGACTTCCTTCATCATGCGCACGGGTGGCACGTTTGACTTGGCAAAGTGGCCCGTCATGGGCTTGTTGACCTTCGATGCCTTGATGAAGTCGACGTAGCCGATCTGCGCGGCGTCGTAGCCGTCTTTGGACAAAGTCTTGAGCTGAGTGATGACGCATGGACCGGCCTTCAGCACCGTGACCGGGTGAACGTCGCCGCGCTCGTCGAAGAGCTGGGTCATGCCGACTTTCTTGCCGAGAATTCCTGTAACTGACATCGTGTTTATCCTTTCCTCATCATGCCAAGCATCTAGCTTCAGCACTGCCGGTGTTGCATTTGAACCAACAACCAACAACCTGCGACGAACAACTTACTTTTGAACCGTCTTGATCTCAACATCGACCCCAGCCGGAAGATCGAGCTTCATCAGCGCGTCCACTGTCTGCTGGGTCGGCTCAAGAATGTCGATCAGCCGCTTGTGGGTGCGAATCTCGAACGCCTCGCGCGACTTCTTGTCCACATGCGGCGAACGCAGTACGCAATACTTGTTCTTCATCGTGGGCAGCGGAATAGGGCCCGCAACCTGTGCGCCGGTGCGCTTTGCGGTATCGACGATCTCGCCGGTCGACGTGTCCAGCACGCGGTAGTCGTATGCCTTCAAGCGGATTCTGATTCTCTGTCCAGCCATTTTGTGTCTCTTTCTCGTTACTCAAAGATCGTTTGGAGTGACTGCCAGCCATGGACTTCTACATGTACTGGCAGCCCTCATTAGTCTTGAACTACTCGCTATCAACCACGAACTTCCCCTACTTAATGATCTCGCTGATGGTACCTGCGCCGACGGTCCTTCCGCCCTCGCGGATGGCGAACCTCAGTCCCTTCTCCATGGCCACTGGAGTATGCAGCGTGACCTCCAGCTCCACGTTGTCGCCGGGCATCACCATCTCGGTGCCGGCGGGCAGTTTCGCCGAGCCGGTCACGTCGGTGGTGCGGAAGTAGAACTGAGGCCGGTAGCCGTCGAAGAACGGCGTATGCCGCCCGCCCTCTTCCTTNNGATCCCGGCTTGGCCAGAACCATGCCGCGCTCCACGTCTTCCTTGGCCGTGCCGCGCAGCAGAATCCCCGCGTTGTCCCCGGCCAGGCCCTCGTCCAGCTGCTTCTTGAACATCTCGACCCCGGTGCACACCGTCTGCCGCGTCTCGCGGAAGCCCACGATCTCCACCGGCTCGCCCACCTTCACCTTGCCCCGCTCGATGCGCCCGGTGACCACCGTGCCGCGCCCCGAGATGGAGAAGATGTCCTCGATCGGCATCAGGAACGGAAGGTCGAGCGAGCGCTTCGGCTGCGGAACGTACGAGTCGACCGCGTCCATCAGCTCGTCGATCTTGGCCTCCCACTCCGGCTCGCCGTTCAGCGCGCCCAGCGCAGAGCCGCGAATGATGGGGATCTCGTCGCCCGGGTACTCGTACTTGTTCAGCAGGTCGCGCACCTCCATCTCCACCAGCTCGATCAGCTCGGGGTCCTCCACCGCGTCGCACTTGTTCAGGAACACCACGATGCAGGGCACGCCCACCTGGCGCGCCAACAGCACGTGCTCCTTGGTCTGCGGCATCGGCCCGTCGGTGGCGGCAACAACGAGAATTGCGCCGTCCATCTGCGCCGCCCCGGTGATCATGTTCTTGATG
>PMWR01000131.1 GCA_003166055.1 Acidobacteriaceae bacterium | reverse complement strand
CGTTTGTGTTGGACTCTGAAATGATTGTGCGCCAACGGAGTTTAATTATCGGCAAAACACCTGCGGAAACTTGTTGGGGAGACGGGGATTTCGTTGCGAGGGGCGGTTGGAGCCATTTGTAATGCAATTGAATTACAAGTGGGAGGCCGTTTGGAGACACAGGACAGGGTGACCAGGAGGGTTCGAGGGGCGATGCATTGAGCGCGCGGCGGCGGTTGTCGCGTTAGAGTTGTCTTGACCATTATGAGCAACTTCAAGCTGAAGGCAACGCACGCGCCGGTGAAGGCATACTACGAGACGCTGGAGCGGTTTGGGCGGGGCAAATTCGACAACGAGGGCAATATCCGGCGGGCCTTCGAGGCGCTGCTGGAGAAGTGCGCGCGAGGGTACGAATGGTTTCTGGTGGCGGAGTACCCGATTCCGCGCACGGGGCCGGAACCCGCTGAAGGTGGACGCGGCGGTGCTGGATGCCTTCAATTTGCCGCGCGGGTACTGGGTGGCGAAGGACGAGAAGGACGACCTGAAGGCGGAGATGAATAAGAAGTTCGCGGAGGGGTATCGTGTCGCTCGGGATTTCGGAAGTCTAACCCGAGCGATGCTAAGATTCTAGCCAGCGAGGGACATCGACGATGGAAGTTCATCCATCCAACTGGCATTTGTTCGGCCCAGGAATCACGCGGATAGCTGTGACTGGATTCAAGTCTCTGGCCGCAAAGACCGATGTGGAGATTCGCCACCTGACCGTCTTGGCTGGTGCGAATAGCTCAGGCAAGTCGAGCCTCATGCAGCCTTTGCTCCTGATGAAACAAACCTTTGACATTGAGCGGATTCCTCCCGGTCCGTTTTGGCTAAGAGGCGAACAGGTGGGTTACGATACCGCAGATCAATTCCTGTCGAGTACCCAGTCGGAAGTGGAGTCCACCAAGCGGCTGACAATCGAGTTGGAGGCAGAGAACAACTGGGCAGAACTGTCGTTTGAAAAGAAACAGAAATCCGATCTGCCTCAGGATAGCCCGGAGGTATATATGAGGTCTTCGATGCCACCTTCTCTAGAGGTTGTGGAAACGGCATCGAGAGATAGTCTTGACGGAACTGTATGGCGACTGAATGGCGATAGCTCACAGGAAACCTTAGAACATTTATACGATTCCGTTGCGACGCGACAGGAGAGAACGGGAGGAATGTTTAGTGGTGCCGAATTGGTTGTTTATCCAGACAGATGCTTTCTTGGAGTAGGTACCAAATCCTATCAAGACGCAATTGTTCCAACTTTTCACCGTCCCGAGGTTAACCTTTTCCGGCACAAGATTCAGGAGATGATACACGTCTCTGGTCTTCGAGGAAGTGACGAACGGGAGTTCTATCTTCACGGGCTTCCGCTCGGTAGCGATTTTCCGGGCGATTTTGAAGAATATGTGCCAAGTATCCTCGAAGCTTGGAAGGATGCGAATAAGTATCCGGATGGATTACGCTATCTGCACGATTTACGCGATGCACTCCAACTCCTTGAACTGGCTTCTGGCGTTGAAACGCGCAAGCTGAATGAATCCAAGATTGAAGTTCTCATTCCGCGCACACTGCACGGCGACCCAAAGGACTTGGTGAATATCGCCGACGTGGGGCTGGCCGTTTCACAGATTCTTCCAGTGCTTGTGGCCTTGATACTCGCGCATCCAAACCAGTTGGTTTATATCGAGCAACCTGAGCTTCATCTGCACCCGCGTGCGCAGTGGAATCTTGCGCAGATTCTTGCGCAGGCAGCCAATCGCGGTGTGCGGTTGGTGATTGAGACGCACAGTTCGCTCTTGCTGCGAGGGATTTTGACCGAGGTGGCTAAAGACAAGATTGCCAACGACAAGGTAATTTTGCACTGGTTTGAGCGCGACAAGGAAACGGGACTTTCGACAGTTAGACCAGCGATTCCAGATACTGCGGGACGGGTTGGTGACTGGCCAGAGGATTTCAGCGATGTGGAACTTCGCTCGGACAACGATTATCTGGATGCGGTTGAGGAAAAGCTCTATGCGGGAAGGAAATGAGTTCAAGGAACCGCAAGAAACTTGTCATCGACGCGAACCTCGCATTTGGCAGTAGCGACCCTATGTACAATCCCATGAGCGATGTTGCGGGGGACATGAACCGCAGATGCCTCGAAGCCGTTTGGGAAGAGGGGCATGTCGCGGTATTCAACGAGCAGCTGCGGCGAGAATGGCGCGATCATGCAGGCCGCTCCGCAAGAAGGTGGCTGCAAACAATGGAGTTGAAGAATCGGGTGGTTGACGAGGAAGGCAAAGAGTTCTTGGCGTTGCTGACTCCGGCTTGCGGCTGTCAGTCAACAAATCGTCATAAGGCCGATTTGGAGAAAGATTTTCATCTCGTGCGGTCCGCTCTCGCCACGGAGCAGACCATCATCTCCTTAGAAACGAAATTTCCGACATTTATTGCCAAAGCGTGCTCTGCAGTTCAAGAACTCACATCGCTGTACTACGCCAATCCGGCTGTCGAAGGAGATGCGTGCCGGCGTTGGATCAAGGCAGGCGCGGAGAAGGATGCGGATCGGCGCATCGATTCCTGGGTTGAGAATTATCTGAAGAGCTAGCATTTGCATGATGGACGCGGTATGGTGCGAATTTGAAGCTGGAGCTGCCGCGGATTCCGATGGCTCCAGATTTTGCGCGGTATGCGGAGATTGGCGCGGCTCTGATGAAGCTGCACATCGAGTATGAGCAGCAGGCCGAGTATCCACTGGTGCGGACGGAGACGGGCAAGCTGGATTGGCGCGTGGAGAAGATGGCGTTGTCGAAAGACAAGACGCAGCTCCGGTATAGCGAGTTTCTGACATTCAGCGGGATTCCGCCGGAGGCGTTTGAGTACCGGCTGGGGAACCGGAGCGCGCTGGAGTGGGTGGTGGACCAGTACAGGGTTTCAACGGATGCGCGGTCGGGGATTTTGAATGACCCGAATCGGGACGGAGATCCGGAGTACATTGTGCGGCTGGTGGGGCAGGTGGTTACGGTGTCGGTGGAGACGGTGCGGCGGGTGAAGGAGTTGGCGGCGTTGTCGATCGATCAGGTTTGAACGCGGCTTACGCCGCGTACTCGTGAGTTCAAATTGTCGTAGATGGTTTTCCGGGGGTTGAACAGGCTGCGGAAAAAGGGTAAGTTTTTTTTGGTGGCTCCATGACATCCCACAGGGGCTGAAGCCCGACTCATTTTATTGGCCTTATCGGCACGACCCAAGCCACCCCAGCGACGAAGACCTGTCGCCGGGGACCCCGGCAAGTCATGCCCTGATACAGAGCCTTCGAGAGTTGCCGCTGGAGCAACGCACTCTGCTTCCCAAAAAGCGCCGCTTTGCGTGATTGAGGCAAATCCGCCAGAATGGATAGGTTGCCTTTCAACACCGAACATCGCAGGATAAAGAGAGCTGGAGGATGGCTTTGGCCTCTGTGTTCCTCCCACCCATTGCGCAAAGGGCGCGCAATGGATGGGGCACAGCTGGTTCTGTGAACACTTGAGTTGGAAATGCCCTGGACGATTGCCGGTAGGGAGACCGGACCATGCTGAACCTGTCGCAACGATTGATTCTGGGGTGCGTGCTGCTGGCCGGGCTGACGGTGGGGCTGGCGGTGTGGGCGCATCGTGCGCTTGCGGCGGCGGGGCAATCCAAATTCGCATGGTTCTACGTGGTGGCGTCGTTGCTGGTTGCGGCTGGGACGGTCTATGCGGTGCTGCGGCCGATCACGATGCTGGCGCGGGATGCGAAGAGGATTGCGCAGGGCAACCTGGAACATCGCGTGGAGTGGAGCAGCCGGGACGACTTTGGGACGATTGCGACGGAGTTGAACCGGCTGGCGGTGCGGCTCAGGGAGCTGCGCGACTCGGAAGCGGGCCGGCGGCAGATGGAGTTTCAACTGTCGGACGCGGTGCTGCAGTCGATCTTTGAGCCGATTATTGTCACGGACGGGAAGGGTCACATTCTGAAGGTGAACCAGGCGGCGACGGAGATATTGGGCGAGGCGGCGACGGACAGGATGGCGCTGACGAATACACCGGGAGGGGACAAGATCCTGAGCGCGATACGCGACGCGGTGCAGATGCAGAAGGCGGTGGCGGCGGAGGACGAGGCGGCGATGCTGCCGATGCGGATCGGGACGCAGGAGCGGAGCTACAGGTTGAGAACGACGCCGATGCGCGATTCGGATGGGCGGCTGCTGGGCACGGTGACGACGCTGGAAGACGTGACCAGCTTGCAGGATACGGACCGGTTCAAGACGCAGTTTATTACGGTGGCGAGCCGGAAATTGCGCGATCCGCTGCTGCGGTTGCGGCGGGGGCTGTATGCGTTGAACCAGGGGTTTGGCGGAGAGTTGCAGCCGCTGCAGGTGGAACTGGCGGGCGCAGCCAGCTATGAGGCGGAAAAGCTGGACGACCTGATGGGCGACCTGATCGAGGTGGCGGAGCTGGATACGGGCAAACGCGAGTTCAAACTAGAACGCCTGCGGCCGCTGCAGGCGCTGGGCGAGGCGCGGAATCGGTATTGCGACGAGGCGGCGCGGAAGCGGATTCGGGTAGAGGTGCGCGCATTCGCCGACCTGTCGGTGGTGAACGCCGACCGACGGGCGCTGAGGTCGATTTTGGACAACCTGCTGGCGAATGCGATCCGTTTTACACCGGAAGAGGGCGAGATTTTGCTCGCAGCCGAAGAGGTGAAGGACTGTGTTCAGTTTACGGTGCGGGACACGGGGCGCGGCATTGAGGCGGAGAGGCTGAAGACGATCTTCGATCGGTTCAATCTTGCTTCAGAGAGCGGGACGGGGCTGGGCCTGGCACTGGTGCGGCGGCTGGTGGAGCAACTGGGCGGACAGATTGCCGTGGAGAGCCGGCTGGGGCACGGAACGACATTCCGGTTCAGCCTGCCGGTGGCGGCGGCGAGCGAAATCCATCATCCGGTTGAGGTGGGCTGAGCGATGGCCGAAATTCTCCTTGAAAAACAGCAGGAACCGGCGAGGCTTCGCATCTACATTGGGGCGGCTCCGGGGGTGGGCAAGACCTATCACATGCTGAACGACGCTCACATCCTGCGCCAGCAGGGCGTGGATTTGGTGATCGGGCTGGTGGAGACGCATGGGCGCAAGGATACGCAGGACCAGATACGCGACCTGGAGATTGTGCCGCAGCGGGTGATTCCCTATCGCGGCGTGAATCTGAAAGAGATGGATGTGGACGCCATCATGGCGCGGCATCCCAAGACCGTGGTGGTGGACGAGCTGGCGCACACCAACGTGCCCGGAAGCAAGAACCGCAAGCGCTACGAGGATGTGCTGGAGCTGCTGGAAGCCGGCATCGACGTGATGACGGCGGTGAATATTCAGCACCTGGAGACGCTGAACGACGCGGTGAGCCGGTCGGCCAACACGACGATTCGCGAGACGATTCCCGACAACTTTTTGAAGCGTGCCGACGAGGTGGTCAACATCGACATCACGGTGGACGAGTTGCGCTCGCGGCTGCGGCAGGGGAAGATTTACGCGCCGGAAAAGGTGGAGCAGTCGCTGGCGAACTTTTTCCGCAAGGGCAACCTGAACATGCTGCGCGAGCTGGCGCTGCGGACGACGGCCGAACAGGTGGGCAGCCGGGCGTCAGAGTACCGGCGCAACCAGGGGCTGGAGCAGGCGCCGATTCCCGAGAAGGT
>PMWR01000529.1 GCA_003166055.1 Acidobacteriaceae bacterium | reverse complement strand
TGGTAGGCACGACTGGATTCGAACCAGCGACCTCTTCCGTGTCAAGGAAGCGCTCTAACCAACTGAGCTACGCGCCTGCGCAGATACAGTTGGTAGTTTAACAGGATCGAGGCGGTGGGGGAAGTTGGTGGTGTCGCGGAGCGGAACCATACTGTACGATCATGAGCGAACGGCAAACTCTGCGCCGCCGGCGAAACGCGTTTCCTCAGAGCGGATTCAGTAACGGGTAGGGCTTGAACGACGTGAATTTGAATGGCCTGGACGAAAAGGGCTTGTGAATCGTTTACGCTTTAGTCCAGTCAGAGAAAACTGCCGGCGATCGAACCCGTCATGGCCGAAGAAGTAAATATACGACTGAACCTATTCCGGACCGCTCCCAACCTGCTCACGCTGCTGCGCATCTGCCTTGCCCCATTTCTGGTGGCGGCCATCCTGGAGAGCAGGTTTGCGCTCAGCTTCGGGCTTTTTTTAGTGGCCGGCCTGACCGATGCGCTGGATGGCGCGCTGGCGCGAGTCTTGAAACAGCGCTCTCAGTTGGGCGAGTACCTTGACCCGGTGGCCGACAAGCTGCTGCTGAGCACGCTGTTCGTGGTGCTGACGCATATGGGGCTGATTCCGGCGCGGGTGACGGTGCTGGTTTTCGGCAGAGACGTGGGGATCCTGGTGGTGTCGGCCATCCTTTATGCCGCGGTGGGGCGAAGGGAATTCATCCCCAGCCTGCTGGGAAAGGCCAATACCCTGCTGCAGGTGAGCGCAGTGGCCGCTGTGCTGCTGTACCAGCTGAACACTGCCGCGTGGGTTGCGGAGGTGCGCATGCTGACGTTGGATGGCACGATGGCGCTGACCGTGATTTCCGGCCTGCATTACGCCTGGACGGCGTCGCGGCGGGTCGGTCCCCAGACGGCTAACGGACACGGCACCAAATGAGGCGGCACACAGAAGCGGGCTGAGAAGCCGGTCTTATCGTTCGTTCTCGGCTTCCTCCGGTTCAGCGGTTTCTTCAAGCTCCATGTCGCGAAACTCGTCGGAGTCAAAGACCTCGCCACACTCCAAGCACTCGACAAACTCGGTGTCTTNNGCTCTTTCCGCCAGATTGTAGCGATCTTTTCATGAATTGAAAACGGGTATTTGTTGAATCTTTTGTTGGCCGGACGGATTTTTTCCGGAAGGGGGCGTGCGATTCCCCCAAGTGGACTTGAAATCCCGACAGAATCGGTCGTATACTGAATGCGGACCNNAAGTACCTTGCCGAGCACCCGGAGACGCCTGCGCTGAGCGCCAAGGATGTGGCCGACGCCTACGGGATTCCAGCGCAACTGCTGGCCAAGATTCTGCAGCTTCTTACCCGAAACGGCCTGCTTCGTTCGCACGCGGGCATGAACGGCGGTTACGCGCTGGCCCGGGATGCACGCGAGATTTCGGCTTACGAGGTAATTCTCGCCATCGATGGGCCGTTTTTTATTACTTCCTGCACCAAGGGCGCCAAAAGTTGCGATCTGACGCCGAGCTGCACCATCAAAGAGCCCTTGGCGCGGGTAAATGACACAATCGCCGGGGTGCTGAAGAGCATCAGTATTCAAGACCTGGCGGAACACGAACAACCCGCCTCACGGCAGCACCATGCGCAGGGGTTGGTTTCCCTCACGTTGTAAAAGATTTGACGCAACAGATGATTTTTCCCCTCCGTGATGAGCGGAACAGGGCATTGAAGAGGATGGAGAACACGATGAGCACAGTTGCCAGCCAAGTGGAAGTGCCGGCAGGGGTAAACCTGCCAATTTATATGGATAATCACGCTACGAGCCCCTTGGATCCCCGGGTGCTGGAGGCGATGATGCCTTATTTCACCAGCAAGTTCGGGAATGCGGCCAGCCGCAATCACTCTTTTGGCTGGGAAGCGGAGCAGGCTGTGGAAACGGCGCGCGAGCAGATTGCCAAGCTGATCGGGGCCACCGCCAAGGAGATCATTTTTACCTCTGGCGCCACCGAGAGCAATAACCTGGCCCTGAAGGGCATTGCGGAGATGTACCGCGAGCGCGGCNNGGCAACCACATCATCACCCAGGTGACCGAGCACAAGGCGATTCTGGACACCTGCAAGCGGCTGGAGAAGAACGGCTACCGGGTTACCTATCTGCCTGTTAAGGCAGATGGGCTGATCGATCTCGAAGACCTGAAGCGCGCGATGGATGACAAGACGATTCTCGTCACCATCATGGCGGCCAACAACGAGATTGGCGTGCTGCAGCCGATTCGCGAGATCGGCAAGATCTGTCATGAGAAGGGTGTCATCTTCCATACGGACGCGGTGCAGGCCGTGGGCAAGGTTCCGGTGAACGTGATCGCCGACAACGTTGACGTCCTGTCGTTGTCGGGACACAAGATTTACGGACCCAAGGGCGTGGGCGCACTGTATGTTCGCCGGCGTAATCCGCGCGTGCAGATTGCGGCGCAGATCGACGGCGGCGGCCACGAGCGCGGTATGCGGTCCGGCACGCTGAACGTCCCCGGCATCGTTGGTCTGGGCAAGGCTTGCGAGATTGCCTACGCGGAGATGGATACAGAAGCGGCGTATCTGCGCGGCCTGCGCGACCGTTTGAAGGCGAAGCTGGAGTCCGAGCTCGACTACGTCCACGTGAATGGTTCGTGGGAGCATCGTTTGCCGGGCAACCTGAACATGAGTTTTGTGTATGTCGAAGGCGAGTCGCTGCTGATGGGCATCAACGATGTGGCTGTTTCCAGCGGTTCGGCATGCACCTCGGCCACGCTTGAGCCGTCATATGTACTGAAGGCTCTGGGACTGGGCGACGATGTGGCGCACAGCAGCATCCGGTTTGGTCTGGGCCGCTTCAACACCCAGGCGGAAGTGGATTATGTAGCTGCCAAGGTGATCGACATTGTGAAGCATTTGCGCCTGCTTTCACCGCTTTACGAGATGGTACTGGACGGCATCGACCTGACCAAGATTCAGTGGGCGGCGCACTAAAGAACAGTGGTTAGTGATTAGTGGTTAGTCGTTACAAACGATTGACCAGAAACTAACCACTAGTCACTAATCACTAATCACTTTTAAGCGGCTTCCCCCGCAGAAGGATGGAACAAATGGCATACAGCGACAAGGTAATCGACCACTACAACAACCCGCGCAACGTGGGCCAACTGGACAAGGCATCCACGGAAGTGGGTACGGGCCTGGTGGGCGCACCGGAGTGCGGCGACGTGATGCGGCTTCAGATTCGCGTGAACCCTGAGACGCAGGTGATTGAAGAAGCGAAGTTCAAGACCTTCGGCTGCGGNNTGCGGCTCGGCCATCGCCAGCTCTTCGCTGGCCACCGAGTGGATCAAGGGCCGGACCGTTGAGGATGCGCTGGCGATTAAGAACACTGACATTGTGAAGGAACTGTCGCTGCCGCCGGTGAAGATTCACTGTTCGGTGCTGGCCGAAGATGCGATTCGCGCGGCCATCGGCGACTGGAAGAAAAAGAACGGCGTTGCGGAAACGGCAGATGCCGCGGCTGTAGCGCACTAAGAGGCTTCCCCTTTCCTGAAGGGGTCGCGGCGAAGGCTGCGACCCCGCGCTTACGGGGAATTGCGAGTGAAAAGGCAAGTATGTCGAACATGGTAAGCATCGAATCGAAGCCCGCGGAAGGCGCTTTTGGAGCGCCGCCGAAGCCGGCTGCACCACAGGCATCCGTCGGCGCGGCGGGCGGACTGCAGTTGACCGAGCGGGCCATCAAGCGCATTCGTGTGGCGATGGCCAAGGAAGGCGTGTCGCCGGAAGAAGGCGGACTGCGGCTGGGCGTGATGGGCGGGGGGTGTTCGGGTCTTTCGTACTCCATCAAGTTCGACACGCGTCCACGCGAGCGCGACCGCACCTACGACTTTGACGGCGTCAGGGTTTTCGTCGATCCGAAATCATTCCTGTATCTCCACGGCATGACGCTGGACTACGAAGAGACGCTGATGCGTCAGGGCTTCAACTTCATCAATCCGAACTCCACGCGCTCCTGCGGCTGCGGTTCGTCGTTCTCGTCGTAGCGTCGCGCAGGCTTCCGATTCGCAAGAGTTCACAATTATGATCAAGGTCCTCGATTCCGCGGTTCCGATTGCCTGTTGGTCGTGCTCAATCGGGCATAACGACTCCACGTTGTTTTGCCCGCACTGCAGCAAGATTCAACCTCCACCGGGAGGCGATTTTTTTCAAGTTTTCAGCCTGGAGCGCCGCTTCACCATTGATTTGGCTGCGCTGGAGCACGAGTTTCACCGCCTCAGCCGCAAGGTGCATCCCGACCGCTTTGCCCGCGCGGGCGAGAATGAACGGCAGTGGAGCCTGGCCGATACGGCGCTGCTCAACGACGCCTATCGCACGCTGAAAGATCCATTGCACCGCACGGAATATCTGCTCAAGCTCGAAGGCGCGGAGATTGGCGAAGAGCATGCGGGTAAGAATCGCGCGAGTGAGGACGGCAAGGGCGCGAAAGATCCGTCGCGGGTTCCCGCCGATCTGCTGGAGGAAGTCTTCGAACTCAACATGCAGTTGGAAGAGATGCGCATGGCCCGCAAGATGGGCGAAGAAGATCCTCAGCTCTTGTCTGATCTGCAATTGGCGAAGAGCAGATTTGAAGGCCTGCTGAACGAAGTCGACGAGGGTCTGCGCGCCGAGTGGCAAGTGTGGGACGAGGGCAAAATCGCCGAACGCCATGCTGCGCAAAAGACAATGGTGGCGCTGCTGGACCGGCGGCGCTATCTGAACAACCTGGTCCGCGACGTGAATGAAGTTCTGGGAGCCTAAAAGAGAAGCATGGCGGAATTGAACTCGATTGGCCGCGTAGTTGGAATCGACCTGGGGACCACCAACTCCCTGGTCGCATATATGCAGGGCGACGCGCCGGTGGTGATTCCCGGCGTGGATGGCTCGAACCTGGTGCCATCGGTGGTGGCTCTCGATCCTGTTCCGGCCGATGGTGGCCGGCCCACGGTGACGGTGGGCAACACCGCGCGCAAGGCGCTCATCGAGACGCCGGAGCGGGTCATCTACTCAGTGAAACGCCTGATGGGGCGCGGTCTTGAAGAGATTCAGGACGAGCTGAAGCTGTTTCCGTTCCGGCTCGCCGACGACGTGGAAGCGGGCGAAGTTCCGCGCATCACGCTTGGTGAAATGCGCTTCACGCCGCCGGAGATTTCGGCATACATTCTGCGCCAACTCAAGCGCAACGCGGAGCGTTTCTTCGGCGCGCCGGTGACGCATGCCGTGATTACTGTGCCGGCCTACTTCAACGATGCGCAGCGCCAGGCCACGAAGGACGCGGGCCGCATGGCTGGTCTTGAAGTGTTGCGGCTGGTGAACGAGCCCACAGCGGCCGCGCTGGCTTACGGGCTTGACTGTGCCAAAGAGGGCACCATTGCGGTATATGACCTGGGCGGCGGCACGTTTGATATTTCGATACTGAAATTGCGCGATGGGATCTTCGAAGTGCAATCGACCAATGGCGACACGCACCTGGGCGGCGACGACATCGACAACCTGTTGCTCGCCATTGCACTTGACGAAATTCACGCGGAGCACGGCGTGGATTTGCGCGGGCATCCGGGCGCTGTGCAGGCGCTGCGCAAAGCCGCNNCCGGTGCTTGAACGCACGGCCGGGCCCTGCAAACAGGCGCTTGCCGACGCGGGCATCACGCCGGAACAGATCGATGAAGTGGTACTTGTTGGTGGGTCGACGCGTATTCCCGCCGTGCGCCAACTAGTGGACGATCTCTTTCATCTCACGGCGCGGGGCAAGAAGCCGCACATTGATTTGAATCCCGACGAAGTGGTGGCGCTGGGCGCGGCGGTGCAAGCAGACATTCTGGCCGGTGCATCGAAGACCACCGAAGAGATGCTGTTGCTGGATGTGACGCCGCTTTCGCTGGGCATTGAGGCTTTGGGCGGGACCGTTGCGCGGATTATTCAGCGGAACTCGACGATTCCGGCTTCGGCCACCGAGCACTTTACAACGGGCGTCGAAGGCCAGACCAACGTGGCGATTCACGTGGTGCAGGGCGAGCGCGAACTGGCCGCCGATTGCCGCTCATTGGCGCGATTTGATCTCAAAGGCATTCCGCCGATGAGCGCAGGGTTGCCACGTATCGAAGTGAAGTTCCTGATCGACGCGGACGGCATTTTGAAGGTGACGGCGCGCGAACAGCGCAGCGGCCAGGCAGCGAAGATTGAAGTGAAGCCGACCTATGGGTTGACCGATGAGCAGGTTGAGAGCATGATTCTCGACTCGTTCGATCACGCAGAAGAAGATTTCGCCAAGCGCCTGTTGATTGAGGCGCGCAATGAGGCGGAGACGATTCTTGCGGCCGTCGAGCGCGCCCCGGAAAGCCCGGCGTGGAATCAGTTGACGGGCGAAGAGCAAGCTGCAATCGCTTCGGCGCGCGATCACCTGGCAAGCGTCAAGCTGGGCGAGGATCAGACCGCCATTCGCGATGCTACGCTAGCTCTGGATCGTACTACGCGGCGATTTGCGGAGCTGATGATGGAGGCCGCGGTAACAACAGCGTTTCGCGGGAAGACGATGGGGGAAGCCGGTGAGGAGTTGGGCAACGACGTCACCGCTCCTCATCCCATGGCTGCGGCGGAGTTTAAATGAAGCGAGTCGGCGAGTCAGCGGAGCAGCAGGACAGCATGAGGAGTTTGAAGCTATGAGTGAAGCAAACACAAAAAATATTCCCGCCGATAAGCTGGTGCGCGTTACGTTTCAGCCGGAGGGCAGGTCTGTGGAGTTTGAATTCGGCACACTGCCTTACGATCACCATGGCAAGCCGATGTCGTTTCTTGATGTGGCGGAGAACTTCAACATTTTTCTCGACCACGCCTGCGGCGGCGTTTGTGCCTGCACCACCTGTCACCTGTGGATCAAGGACCAGAGCGGCATCAGCGAAGCCGATGACGACGAGATCGACCGCATGGACATGGCTGCCGACCAGCAGTTGAACTCGCGCCTCGGTTGCCAGGCCGTGATTACGAAGCCGGGTGTCTACGAAGTCGAAATTCCCAAGTGGAACCGCAACTATGTTTCTGAAGGCAAGCCGCTGACGCTTGCTGAAGGCAAGTAAGGAGAAAGAGAATGCCGCGCGAGATATTGTGGACAGACGCCGAGGAGATCGGCATTCAGCTTCAGGAGAAGTATCCCGATATTGACCCGTTGACGGTGAGGTTCACCGATATGCACCGCTACGTGACGGAGCTTCCCGGCTTTGCAGACGATCCGGCAAAGTCGAACGAGTCGCGGCTTGAAGCGATTCAGATGGCGTGGCATGAGGAGTTTGAGGACGCGAAGTGAGAGGTTTATTTTCTCGCGAGTCTAGTTTCTTCCGCACAATTATTCTATTGAATTATCGGTCTTCGTAATCCTGCCTGTCGCTCCAGCTGAAGGACCCTTCGAAATGCTGGAACTCCTTTTTCTTTCCCGGCACAAGATAGACGCTGAGCACATCGAAACGGACGAATGGAGCTGTCTCCTGCGGCAGTTGGCGCACGTAATGGCGAGCCAGCCGGCGAACGGTGTTTCGCTTGTGGGAGTCGACGGCGGCTTCGGCGGGCGTGATGTCATGCGCGGTGCGGGTCTTCACTTCGATGATGCAAAGCAACGGTCCATCCCACGCAACCAGGTCGAGATCGCCGGCTACGGTTCCGGCTGACCAGCGCCGCGCCACCACGGTCAAGCCTTTGCGCCGCAGAAAAAAGAAGGCCGCGTCTTCGCCGTCGATGCCGGTGATCAGGTGAGCGGGCAGGCTGGATGTGTGGCCAGGACGACGAGCCAGTTTGTTGAGCCGGGAGAGTGCGCGCTCCTCGTAGCCGATGCGCAACTGATCCATCCATCCCATGGGCACCATTGTCGGCTCCATGAGCCAAATGTGCAAATGGGGCGCTGGTCGTATCAAAAAGAGGCGAGATTTTGCGGCGATTGCAGACTATCGAGGTGATGTTTCGAACCGATTTGGGACGGACATTATCGATCTGGGAATCTCCTGTGTTTGAAAGCAAATTCACCTGATTTATTCACTCCGACGCGGCTCGTGTTGAGTAAAACTGGAGACCGGAACGCGCAGGAAAGGTCGATTATGTCTCTCGGTGTATTGGAAGGGTTGTTCTCGCAGCGCAACGCGCGGCCCTCGCACATGGCTTCGGACGCCAACTCGCCGATGCCCGTTGAGTCCGAAGTGGAGGTGGATCGCAGTTTTGAGTTTGCGCTGGATGCGCTCCCCTGCAACGCGATGTTTTGCGACAGGGAACTGATCCTGCGTTATCTCAACCGGTCATCGCGCAAGACGCTGCTGATGCTGCAACAGTATTTGCCGGTGCCAGTGGATCAGATTGTCGGCAAATCAATTCATGTTTTTCATAAATCTCCGCCAAATGTTGAAAGGATTCTGGGCGCGAGTCAGCATAAGGGTGTGCACCATTTGCCCCACAGGGCGACCATACCGCTGGGACCGTTGAAGCTCGATCTGGAAATTGAGCCGATGATCGACGGACGCGGCGGATACATTGGCGCGGTGGTGGTGTGGGGGGTGAGCACGCAGCAAAAGCTGGAAGCAATCCGAAAGGCTCAGGATGCGCAGCGCAGCGACATTGAGCATTTGAACGGTAATTTGCAAATGGTGGCGACAGCTACGCATGAGATTGAGGCCAGCATTGCGGAGATTGCCAAGAGCGCTGTGGATGTGGCGCAAACCGCGGAGAAGTCGCGCGTTGCGAGCGCTGAGACCAAGACCTCTATCGAGAGCCTGCGGACCTCAAGTGGGGGTGTGGCCAAGGTTGCGGATCTGATTGCCTCGATCGCCACGCAAACCAGCGTTCTTGCGCTGAACGCGAACATCGAGGCCGCCCGGGCCGGCGTTCACGGAAGAGGCTTTGCCGTGGTTGCGAGCGAGGTGAGAAAACTGGCCGAGCAAACAGCATCGGCAACGGCCGAGATTCAGGCAAAGGTAACCCAGATCGGGGGCGATGTCGCGACTGCGATGTCGGCTATCGATCGCATCGCCAATCAAACGGAGGATCTTTCCGGATTATCGCATCAGATGGCTGCGGCTGCGGAGGAACAGCACCTGGCCACACGCGAAATGGCGCAGAATCTTGAACGGGCCGCGCACCGGACGTCCGAGATTGCCAATATGCGCCTTGACGAGAAGGTCGAGTAAGAGGATTCGGGACTAAGAGCAGGACGGTCGCGCGGAAGGGGAAAAGGCCGACAGCGCTGGGTGAAAGAATCACTCCGAACTGCCAGCCCCCGTTTTGCTTTGGGGTTGGCGGAAAGGGATCGGGCCTCAGGCCGTTGCCACCTCAAGGGTGTTGGCGTCCTCGTGTTCCTTTTCGACCTGCGTCAGCGCATCTTCCAGGATGTCCAGCGCCACGGTGGCTTCGTGCTCGTTGACGATGAGCGGAGGGCAGAGTCGAATGGATGTTTCGCCGCAGCCAAGGATCATGAGGCCGCGCTCGAATGCCAGGGTCTCCACGCGATTGCGCAGAGCGGTGGCCGGTTCGCGCGTGGCCTTGTCTTTGACCAGTTCGATGCCGATCATCAGGCCGCGCCCACGCACATCGCCTACCAGCGGGTGCGAATGTTTCCAGCCGCGCACGCGTTCCAGGATGAACTCGCCCACGCGCGCTGCGTTGTCGATGCCCTCCCGCTCGAGCACGTCCATGGTGGCCAGCGCCGCGGCCAGAGAGACGGGGTTGCCTCCGAAGGTGGAGGCATGGGAACCGGGAACCCAGTCCATGATTTCGGCGCGCGTCATGCAGATGCCGAGCGGCATGCCGCTGGCGATGCCTTTGGCCATGCAGACCATGTCCGGCTCCACGCCGGAGTGCTCGATGGCCCACCACTTGCCGGTGCGGCCGGCGCCGGACTGCACTTCGTCCACTACCAGCAGAATGCCGTGACGGTTGCAGATGGCGCGCAGTTCGCGCAGGAAGTTGTCGGGCGCGACGACGTAGCCACCTTCACCCTGGATGGGCTCGATGAAGATGGCGGCAACCTCCTCAGGCGCGAGGATGGTCTTGAAAAGCTTCTCTTCGATGTATTGCGCGCAGCCCAGGCTGAAGGATTCTTCCTCTTGCGGTCCGCCGGAGCAGCCGCGATAGGCATAGGGATAGCGGATATGGGTGACGCCGGGAACGAGCGGCGAGAAGCGGCGTTTCTGCTGAGGCTTGGAGCCGGTGAGCGAGAGTGCGCCCATGGTGCGGCCGTGGAATGCGCCAAAGAACGAGATGACCTGCTGGCGGCCGGTGTGGTAGCGCGCCAGCTTGAGCGCGCATTCAACGGCTTCGGCGCCGGAGTTGCCGTAGAAGAACCTGTGCGGGCCGGGCATGGGCGCCACGGCGGAGAGGCGGTCGGCCAGGTCGGTGAGCGGCACGTGATAAAAGTCCGTTCCGGAAATGTGGATGAGTTCGGCAGCCTGTTTCTGAATGGCCGCGACAACTTCGGGATGGCAATGACCGGTGGAAACCACGGCAATGCCGGCGGCGAAGTCGAGAAACTCGTTGCCGTCCACGTCTTCAACGCGGCAGCCTTTGGCGCGCTTGGCCACCAGCGGATAGGAGCGGGTGTAGCTGGGCGAGATGAGGCGGGTATCGGCCGCAACGGCAGCCTGCGCCTTGGGGCCGGGCAGGGGACAGATCAGTTTCGGTCCGTATTGTGCATGTAGATCCTGGTTGGTCATGGTCTAGTCTCCTCGGCAGATGCTGTTGTGGGTCGCGATATAGATAGGGCGCGGCCAGGGACCCCGGGCGGAAGGGGTCGATCTAAGAGAGTGCAGGCGAGGGTCTTCGGCAGTCCGGTACTAATCGCCGCCGAAGAGGCTAGGTCGAGTGCGGGTGGGCAGCACGCGTAGGTGCTTCCGCGGGCAGATAATGCGCGCGCGCGACCGAGACCAGCGCTTTTTGGCCGGTGCAATCAGGATCGCGTTGGAAGTGCGCTGGTGCATGAGAGCCCTGCTGCCCCGAGGATAGCACGGGCTGCCGTCAGCTCGCCACGAGCCGTGTTCAGCATCCTTCAGGATGCGGCAAGAAGCGGGAAGCGCCTGCAATCCGCACACGGTAGGATGGAATCATCCTTATGGCGAGCTCTATGCCGGCATGTCATCCCGAAAAGAAGGCGGCTACCCGAGCCTCGATCGTGCTGGCATTTGCGAGTGTCTACTTCTTTTGGGGCTCGACTTATACAGCCATCCGCATTGGAGCAGCGGAGATGCCGGCGCTGCTGCTGTCGGGGATGCGCTTTCTGATTGCCGGGACGATTCTGCTGGCGTGGTGCCGGTGGCGGGGATTGCGGCTTTGGTGGCCCGCGGGGACCATGCTGCGGCTGGGGCTGATTGGGCTGCTGCTGCTGGGCGGTGGCAATGTGGGCCTGGTCTATGCCGAGAAGACGGTTCCCAGCGGGCTGGCTTCGCTGGTGCTGGCCGTTACGCCCTTGTATGTGGCGCTGATTGAGATGTTTCTGCCGGGAGGCGAGCCGCTGAAGGCGCGCGGGTGGCTGGGCATGACGCTGGGTTCATTCGCACTCGGATTGCTGGTGTGGCCGTCGCTCGAGATCGGCCTGGGCGGAAACCGCACCTTGCTGGTGGCACTGGGAGTGTTGTTGGCAGGCGGCTTCTCGTGGACCGTGGGCAGCATCCTTTCGCGGCGATCGAAGCTGCCGGTGAACAGCCTTGTCGCCGCAGCATGGGAGATGCTGGCAGCGGGGGTTGCATGCGACCTGCTGGGAACAGCTCTCGGGCAATGGCCGCAATTCCATCTTGACCGCGCTGCCATTGGGTCGCTGGCTTGGCTGGTTACTGGCGGATCGCTGATGGGATACACGTGCTTCATTTATTTGCTGGAGCATGTGCCGGTGGGTAAGGTCTCGTCGTATGCCTATGTGAATCCGGTGGTTGCGGTGCTGCTGGGAATCTTGCTGCTGCACGAGCGGCCGGCGCCGTCGGAGTTTGTTGGGATGGCGGGGATTGTGGCGGCGGTGTTTCTGCTGACGACGGCGCAGGTGAAGGGCAAGCCGCCGGCGATTGAGGAACTGGAGCAGATGCCGGCGGAGTAGACCCCTGCGGTGGGGCAGACGCTCACTATTCGCTCGCACTGGCTTGCTCGTCTCCCATGCCTCAGAAGCGAGACATGGCACGGGGGTACCCCCCCATCCCCCNNGGTGGGTTTGGAGGAAATTGTCTATTTTCAACGCGCTGGAAGAAGAGTTCTACCGTAAGTAGTCTGTTTTCAGGAATCTGGAATCTAAAATCCTGAAAACGGAGAACTTACGCTACCTCATGCGACACCGAGAACGGGGAGGACGCCGCGGGTCTTCACAAAACACACAACTCATAGAGACAGTTTAGCGAAGTGAGAGAAACAATCGGCAAACGGGCTTACGATGTAAGACGCTGATTATAATGTGGATAGCTCTTAAGCTTGGAGAATGGGGGTTGACATCGCGGAAAAAGGTCTGATCCTGGGCGCAATCCGGCGGGAGTATACCTCAAGGGCTAAACAGGGCGCGGAAAATGGGTCAGTTTTCATTTTTTGTGGTCCAAGGACATCCGGCAGGGGCTAAAGAGGCTGCGGAAAAGGGTTGTTTATGAGCAAAGATTCCGAAAAACACTCCTCCGGGGCTGAAGCCCGCGCTGATTCTGCCGGCTTTATGCGGGGGTTGAAAACCCCCGCCTCCCTCCGACGTGAGTTTTTCGGCAGCCTGTAAGGCCTACGGGCGTTTTGACAGGCCCTATTTGATGAGTAGGCCCCAGAGCACGGAGGCTATGCCGCCGATTGAGGCGACAATGCCGAGGTACCAGTAGATGCGGCTGCGGGTTAGCAGCGTGACTGAACTGACGACGAGGCCGATTTCGAGCAGAGCTTCGCCGAGGTCGAAGCGATTGGCGCGGTCCTCGGCCTCTCCCACCTTCTGCTCGAATTCGCGAACGTTTTTCTCATGCTCATGGGCCTTGTCTTCCGCATCCTTTAGATCCCCTGCCCACTTTTCCTGTTTCTTGGCCCAATCGCCGGCATCCTTCTTTGCGCTGTCTTTGTCCGCGACGGAGAGATCGTGGAGGAGTTTGCCGGCGAGTTCCGTGTCAGTGGACCGAATATTCTTGGCCTGGTACAAGGCCCAATTGTCGGTGACCCGGTTTTGCTCGACTGCGGCCCGTGTCTGGAAGAGGATGGCCTCGGTGTGGGTGCGATGGCCGAGGACGGTGGTGACGGCCACCAGCACGGCCAGCACGCTCATGGTGAAGGCGACGGGACGGAGGGACGACTCGTGCTCGCCGTGTTCGGCGTTTTCCTGCAATTCCTGGGCTTCGTTGGGTTCCATGGGGACCTCGAGATTTGATTTTAATTCGGACGGACAGAGGTGCAGGGGCTAAAGCCCGACTCTCTTATTCTCAATGCCTTTCGGCCCGACTGAAGTCGGGCCCTGTTACAAAGCGCATTCATCGCGGAGTCTATCAGCAGACTGTGAAGTCATGCCCTAAAAGAAACAGGACGGAGGATGGAAAAACCCGATTCCGATGGTTGGCCTTTGTGGTCTCCCACCCATCGGACAAGGACAAAGACGTCCTGCCCCGACCCAGAGGGTACCCCGGCGCCCAGATGGGGCACCCGCAGTTTCATCTCCCGTGGGTTGGCAAAGCCGGTGGGTGACTAAAAAGAAATGGCGTGAAAGGCCCGATGGCCGACGGTTGGCATTCGTGGTCTCCCACCCATCGAGCAAAAAGACGCTCGATGGATGGGGCGCCCGCAGTTTCATCCGCTTGGGTTCGACCTTGCCGGTGGATGGCTGATGCTGGTGCGGGCACGTCCGTTGAATCACTGGCTCTGGCCCGACATTTCGTCGCGAACTGCATTTGCCAAGGCTCTTGCCATGGCAACGGCTTCTTCTCTCGTGGAACCGTAGGCCAGAACGCCCGGCAGGTCAACAGCTTCCGCAATCCAGCGGCTATCGACTTCTATTTCCGTTTCGATCCGCAATGGTTCAGGCATTGCGAAGCTCCTTCGAAAAGGTGGGTCAGGGGGGATCCGTGGGCGGACGTGGACGTCCGCGGTACAGCGGGTCTGGAGGGACTGCAGGAAAAGGCCCTATTTTCGGAGAAATCCCGAAGAGCATACCTCAGGGGCTA
>PMWR01000225.1 GCA_003166055.1 Acidobacteriaceae bacterium | reverse complement strand
TGGCCGACGGGCGTGTTGCAGGATGAGATTGATTTGCCCAAGCTGACGCAGGGGCGCGCGGTGATTGCGATGAAGGAAGCGGACCGGCGAGGGAGCTCTTGCCCGGTGCTTTTTGCATGGGATGGGCATAAGTACATGTTAGTGACCGATGTTATCGGCGCGGGGGTGGTAGGACACTGGTTTACGCCGCAGCGGCGGAACATTCCCAATCCAGGCGAGTGGGTGAAGGTGGATGGCGCGAAGACGGCGCTGGTGAATGGGAAGCTGAGCCTGCGGTTCATGGAGCCGATGGAGGAAGTGAATTACATTGATCAGTTGCGCGTGGTGGCTGTGGATCATCCGGAGAACGTTGAAGTGAATCCCGATGAGCGGTTCCTCGACGATCCGCCGTTTGCTTCCGGGCGCGTGGTGGCGACGGAGGGCGCGCGATTGCCGGTGGGTGCGTGGGACGGCGAAGGGCGCGATGTGCTGGATGCACTGAGCCGGCGCGATCACAGGTTCGCGAGCGGATTCACTGCGCTGCCTTATGACGGGTTTGCGAATTTGCATACGCTCACGCTTGACTTGGGAAAGGTGAAGCAGGGCGCGCCGTTGCGGCTGCTGATGACGGGGTATGTGAACTACTTCAGCGCGACAAGTTTGTATGCGGCGTGGCAGGCGGGCGTGAAGCCGGTGTCTCCGTATGTGGAGGCGGAACTGGCGGATGGTACGTGGAAGCGCGTGGCGGACGATGTTGGTTTTCCGGCGGGGCTGGAGCGGACGATCGTTGTGGATCTGACGGGCAAGCTGCCGGCAGGAACGCGGCGAATTCGGCTGGCGACGAATCTGCAGATTTATTGGGACCAGGTGCTGATTGACCAGAGCACGGACGCGCAGGCGCGGTCGACGGAGGTTCCGTTGGCGAAAGCTACGCTGCATTTCCGCGGGTATCCGAGACAGATTGAGGGAGCGAGCGCGGGCGATTTGGATTACGACTACGATCGGGGGAGTTTGACGGGGCCGTTTCAGCGGCAACGGGGTAATTACACGCGGATGGGCGATGTAACCGCGCTGTTGACGGGCATCGATAACNNTGCGCTGCCCCCGCACTGGAAGCGGGATTACTTTTTCTACGCGAACGGATTTGTGAAGGACATGGACTGGTGGGATGCGTCGCCGTTCACCGTGGCGCAACTGCCGTTTCATGGGATGAGCACGTATCCGTATCCGGCGAGCGAGAAGTTTCCCGACGATGCGGATGCGCTGAAGTACCAGTTGGACTGGAATGATCGGTGGGATTCGGGCGAGCCGGTGCGGTCGTATCGGTTTGATTATCGGGACAGGCCGGCATCGCCCTTGGTTGATCACGATGTGCAGCATTGAGGTGGAACGGCGAGTGACAAAGGCAACCGCAGGTCCTTCGACTGCGCAGGTCGCAAAGAGCGCGACCTGCTTCGCTCAGGATGACAGCCTTCAGGGGCTGCGATGAACGAATTGGTGTTCAAGACGGCGGTGCGGCAACTTGAGCTTCTGCGCTCGGGCGAGGTTTCTGTGCTGGAAATCGCTGAGGCGCATATCGACCAGATCGAGCGGCTGAATCCTGAGCTGAATGCGTTTGCCGACTTCGATGCGGATCGGGTTCGGACGCGGGCGCGGCAGCATGACGCGTTTCGGGGACAGCGCGGGCGCAGACCGTTGTTCGGATTGCCGGTCACGGTGAAGTCGTCGATTGCGACGCGAGGATTGAAATGCGAGATCGGGAGCCTGCTGCACGATGGGGAAATACCGCGTGAGGATGCGGCGGTGGTGGCGCGGCTGCGCGCGGCGGGGGCGCTGATTCTGGGCACGACGAATTGCCCGGAGTTTTTGATGGCCTATGAGACGGCGAATCTGCTGCATGGGCGGACGTCGAATCCGTGGGATTTGGCGCGGTCGCCGGGCGGATCGAGCGGCGGCGAGTCGGCGGCGATTGCGGCGGGCATGTCGGCGGCTGGACTGGGCAGCGACAGCGGCGGGTCGGTGCGCGTGCCGGCGCATTTTACGGGGATCTGCTCGCTGAAGCCGACGCCGGGACGGATTCCGGGGCGCGGGCATCTGCCGCCGTGCGTGGGTCCGTTTTCGATTCTGGGCGCGATTGGTCCGATGGCGCGGACGATGGACGATGTGGCGCTCTTGTTTCGCATGCTGAGCGGGCAGGATCCGCTGGATCCGGTGAGCGCGCCGGTTGCGTTGCGGGAGCCGGGCCTGGAGGAGTTGCGGTCGAATCGGATTGGATTTTTCGAGGACGATGGGCCGGTTCCGGTGACGGCGGAGACGCGGGCGGCGGTGCAATCGGCCGCGGCTGCGCTACGGGAAGCTGGGTTTCGCGTGGAGCCGTTCAGGCCGAGCACGCTGGAGGCGCTGCGGAAGATTTGGGATAAGTTTTTTTTGCAATGCGGGGCGATGTTTTATGCGCCGGAGATTCGAGGACGGGAGGAGAGGCTCAGTCCGATCTTCAAGGAGTTTCTCGGGTTCGCCGAAGCTGCGCCGGCGCTGACGGCGCAGGAACTGCTGGATGCGTGGGCGGAATTGGATTTGCTGCGCGCCAGGACACTGGCGGAAATGCGCAGGTACCCGATCCTGCTGTGTCCGGTGGCGAGTATTCCAGCGTTCAGGCATGGCGAGCGGAGCTGGGATGTGGAGGGGCACACGGTCGACTACATGGACGCGTGGCGCTATTCGCAGTGGTTCAATGCGCTGGCTTGCCCGGCGGCGGTTGTGCCGGTGGGGCAGTCGCCTGAGGGGCTGCCGATTGGGGTGCAGATTGTAGCGCGGCCGTTTGAGGATGAGACGGCGCTGGGGATTGCCGGCTTTGTCGACAAGGCGTTTGGATTTCGGGCGCCGCCGATTGCCGCGAGCAGATGACAGGTTACAGATTACAGATGATTGCTGGCGTCTCGCTGGCTATGAGGGTTGAGGATACAACTCCCCGAAAGCACGGATTATTTGCGGGTTGGGTCAAGTCAAGTTCATCCGTCACATACAAGTGTTCATAGCGCCGCTAGAACCGGAGAGATGTGCTTGGAGAGCGTGTGCACCTCAACCTTTGGGTGGAGGCGGGCGGGGAACGATCGCGTTAGTCTGATCCTTCCGCTTCCCCAGAAACGGAGCGCACCTGGTGCGCGTAAGCTGGCACGAACGATTTGCAGAGAGTCCCGATGTTCTGAAGAGTGCGCGGCGCCAACAGACAGTGGTGCCGGTGCTGGATCTGGAGATAGGCGGGGACGAATTCATCACCATGGCTGGGCCGTGCTCGGTTGAGACGGAGTTCCAGCTGATGGCTACCGCCAATCATGTCAGGCGCGCTGGAGCCCGCATTCTGCGCGGCGGCGCTTTCAAGCCACGCAGTTCTCCCTATGCATTTCAAGGTCTGGGCCTCGAGGGCCTGAAGATGCTTGCGCGCGCTCGCGATGAGAGCGGGCTGGCGATCGTGACCGAGGTGATGCAGGAAGATGACGTCCCCGTGGTTGCCGAGTATGCCGATATTTTGCAGATCGGCACGCGCAACATGGAGAACTATTCGCTGCTGGAGGCCGCGGCACGGTCGGGACGGCCGGTGCTGCTGAAGCGCGGCATGGTGGCGACGATTGCGGAATGGCTGCGGGCGGCGCAGTGCATTCTGGACAATGGAAATCCAAATGTCATTCTCTGCGAGCGCGGCATTCGTACGTTTGAAACGGCGATGCGGAACACGTTCGACGTGGCGGCGATTGCGCTTCTGAAAGAGGTTTCACATCTACCGGTGATTGCCGATCCGAGCCATGCGGCGGGGCATCGGGAACTGGTGCCGGCGCTGGCGCGGATTGCGGTTGCGGGCGGCGCGGATGGGCTGCTGGTGGAGGTGCATCCGCATCCAGAGAAGGCCTGGAGCGATGGCGAGCAGTCGCTCGACTTCGCCGGATTCGACGCGATGATGGATGGTCTTGAGCCGTGGCTGGCGGCGCGCGCACTGGAACTGGAGCGGCGCGAGATTCCGGATGTGCGGCCCATGGAGGCGGTTGGATGAAAGTCGCTGTCCGACTGCTCGCGATGACCTCGCCTGTTGCCATTCTGATTGCCCTTTGCGGGTTTCGATCACAGCCTGAAGTGAACGCAGGCGCGACGCTGAATGTCGATGTTGTGGTGACGGCCGCGCCGGTTTACGAGCCGCGGGCGGCGTTGCGTGGTGGGGAGAGATTTCCCAAAGGCGCGCAGCTGCTGCTGGTTCATGAGGGCGAGGCGGAGCCGCTGGTGCCAGGCTTTGCGGCCAGCGCGGATGCCAACGTTTCCTTCGACGGAACGCGGCTGCTGTTCGCGGGCAAACAGAATGCGGGCGACCCGTGGCAGATATGGGAAATGACGCTGGCGGATCATTCACTGCGCAGGTTGATTGCGGGCGATGGGGATGCGATCCGGCCGCTGTATTTGCCTGCGGGGCGGTTGGTGTACGCGCGGAAGACAGCGGAGGGGTTTCGTCTGGAGGCTGCGGGCAAGGACGGCCTCGACGTGAACGAGCCGGTGGATGCGCAGGTGGGTGCAACGGTGCTTCAGTTGAGTTATTTGCCGGGTAGCACGGTGCCCGCCGACGTGCTACTGGATGGACGGATCTTGTTTGAGTCTGGATTCCCGCTGGGGTCGGGAACGACGCCGGAGATGTACCTGGTGTATTCGGATGGGTCAGGAGTGGAGTCGTATCGCTGCGATCACGGTGTGGCGCGGTGGGGCGGACGGCAACTGGGCTCGGGCGATGTGGTTTTCACGCATGGAGGTTCGCTGGCGCGGTTCACTTCGCCACTGGCTACGGAGGCGCGTGTTGCAGCGCCGCACGGCGAGTATGCGGGCGGGATTGCGGAGACGGCTGCGGGCTACTGGCTGGTGAGCGAGCGCGCTGGAGCGGGCACGCATTATGCGCTGAAGGTTTGGAAATCACCGGCGGGTAAGGGTGCAGAGACGAGGGCGCTTGAAACAGTGTTGGCGGTGAGCGGCAAGGACATTGTGGAGCCGGTGGTGGTTGTCCCGCGCACACGGCCGAAGCGTCATCCGTCGGGGCTGCACGACTGGACCTACGCAAACATGATGGCGCTCGATGCGCGGCAGTCACGCGGCGGTGACTTGAAGATTGCGCCTGCGCAGGTACGGCTGGAAGCGCTGGATGGCGCGGGACATGCGGTTGCGATGGGTACAGCGCCAGTAGAAGCGGATGGTTCCTTTTATGTGAAAGTGCCGGCGGACAGGCCGATTCGCTTTGCGCTGCTCGACCAAAAGGGCGCAGTCGTACACCAGGAGCATGGGTGGTTTTGGATTCGCAAGGGCGAGCAGCGGATTTGCGTGGGTTGCCATGCGGGGCCGGAACGGGCCTCGGAGAACAAGATGCCCATGGTGCTGACGCGGACGACGACGCCGGTTGATTTGACTGGCGCAAGTGTCGGCGGAACAGTGCAGCATATTGCGCCAGGGAGTCATTGAGATGATGAAGTACTTTCTCTTTTTGTTAAGTGTGGTTTCGATAGCTGCGGCACAGAGTGGCGCAACGGCGCAGACGGCTGCACCTGCACAGACTGCTGCGCAGACCGCGATTGCGCCGGCGGTTTCGACAAGTCCTCTTTCGCCTGCTGTGGTTGCCGCGCCGCATGATCCGGTGATTCGGTTTGAGGATGCAACCGACAAGGCGGGGATTGATTTTACTCATAGCTTCGGATCGAGGCAGTTGGGGTCGCTGCTGGAAGGAACAGGCGCGGGGTGCGTGTGGTTCGACTACAACAACTCCGGATTGATGTCGCTTTACGTGGTGAACGGGCGGCCGCTCGACGACTCGATGCATCCGTACCCGCTGAAGGAAAAGCCAGCAACGCCGCCGCACAATCATCTTTATCGCAACAACGGGAATGGACGTTTTACCGACGTGACGGAGAAGGCCGGGCTCAATCCGGATATGTATGGGATGGCCGTGGCTGCGGCCGATTACGACAACGACGGCCATGAAGATCTTTTGGTCACGGGTTACGGAAAGGTGATTCTCTATCACAACGATGGGAANNGACGGCTGCGTGGATTTGTTTGTTGGCCGCTATGTGAAGTTCGACCCGAAGTATCGCGCGTTCTATGCGCCGACCAATTATCCAGGGCCGTTGGACTACGAGGGTGAGACGAACCAACTGTTTCACAACAACTGCGACGGAACGTTTACCGATGTAACGGAGAAGTCGGGGATCGGCGCGTATGTGGGACGCACAATGGGCGTGACGGCTGCCGATTTCGATAACGATGGTTGGGACGACATCTACGTTGCAAACGATCGCACGGAGAATTTTCTCTTTCACAACAAGCATGATGGAACGTTTGAAGAAGTCGGCAACGATACGGGCACGGCGTTTGGTCAGAACGGCGAATCGACTTCATCGATGGGGCCGGTNNGGCGTATCGCAGGTGAATGCGCAGTATGTGAGTTGGGGCACCGGGGTCTACGACTTCGATAACGATGGGCTGCTCGATATTCTCATTTTTCATGGCGGCCTGATTCATTTGATTCCAGAGGAGCACACGCTGTTTCGTGGTGTTGGCAACGGGAAGTTCGCGGATGTTTCGCGCGAAGCAGGGCCTGTGTTGAGCGAGCGTACGACGGCGCGCGGCGCTTGTTTTGCAGACTACATGAACGACGGCAAGGTGGGCGCGTTCGTCGTGAACCTGGGCGGAAAGGGAACTCTGCTGCATAACGTCTCGACGGACACCGGGCACTGGATTGAGATCAAGCTGGTGGGGACGAAGAGCAATCGCGACGGGATTGGCGCGCGGGTGGAAGTCTTCGCGGGAGGTAAGCGGCATACGGCGGAACGCGTAGCCGGGTCGGGGTATTTGTCGCAGGACGACAGCCGGTTGCATTTTGGATTGGGGGCCGCGACGGCGATTGACAAGCTCATTGTGCGGTGGCCGAGCGGGCGCGAACAGACATTAGAGAAACTGAGCGTGGACCGCGTGCTGACGGTGGAGGAGCCCAAATGAACAGACGCCTTCAAACCGCAATTGGCAGTGGTATGGCGGCATTCGCGGTGGCGGCGCTTACGGTTGCGTTGTGGCCCACGATGAGCCGGCCTGCGCAGGCGAGCACCAGCGATGGTGATGATCATTACGCGTCGCCGCTGGAGGTTTTGCTTTCGCCTGATGGGAATCGGCTCTACGTTTTGTGCCAGGACAGCGCAGAGATCAGGGTGCTGGACGCGGCGAGTTTTCAGGTGATTGGAAAGGTCGCTGTGGGACGCGTGCCGCGCGGGATTTCGCTTTCGCCCGATGGGACGCGGCTGTTTGTGACCAACTCCTGGGACGACACGCTGAGTGTGATCGACACAAAGACGCTGGCGGTGACTGCGACGTGGCCGGTGGGTGCGGAGCCGTCGAGCGTGGTGGAGGATCGCGCCGCCAAGCGATTGTATGTTGCCAATCGGATCGGCAACGATGTGGCCGTGCTGAACGCGGAAACGGGTGCGGAAGAGAAGCGGCTGCTGGCAGGGCGAGGGTCGAGTTACCTGATGCTGTCGCCGGACGGAAGCCGGATTTATGCAACGCATGTGTACCCGAATCCACCCGTAGTTCGGACTGGGTTCGAAAATCGCACGCCTCCGGAGTCGGAGATTACGGTGATCGACACGGCGCGCGCGGTGGTGGTGGATCGCATGCCGCTGCACCGGATCGCAGGGGTGTTTCATCTGGCGATGTCAGGTGATGGGCGGCTGGGCGCGGTGGCTGAGTATCACCCGAAGAACATGATTCCGCTGGCGCACCTGGAACACGGCGCAGCTTTTGAAGATACGATCACGGTGTTTGGCGCGGACGTGGGCGGGACGGTTGAAGTGCCGCTGGACGAACTGGAGCGCTACGTATCGCAGCCATTCGGCGTGGCGATTGCGCCGGACAAATCGCGCATCTACGTGACCAGCGGGGGCTCGGAGATGGTGACGGTGATCGATGTGCAGCGGCTGCTGCGCTTCATTCATGCGCACCCGGCGCCTTTTGCGCAGGATCTTTCGGCGAGCGCGAACTACGTTGCGGCGCGTATTGCGGTAGGGCTGAATCCGCGCGGGCTGGCGCTGACGGGCGATGGGCGCAAGTTATTTGTGGCGAACCGGCTGGACGATTCGATCAGCGTGATCGACACGCGCAGCAATCGTGTGGCATCGACGATCAAGTTGGAGGGCAGGAAGGACATCTCCGCGGTCAGGCACGGGGAGCAGACGTTCTACACGGCGCGTTATTCGTTCCAGGGGCAGATTGGCTGCGCCAATTGCCATATCGATTCTACGTTCGACGGCATTGAGTGGAACCTGGAACCTGACGGATTTGGCCGAAGTATCGTCGACAACAAGTTGCTCGAGGGCGTGAAAGATACGGAGCCCTACAAGTGGACGGGGACCAATCCCGACATACCCACGGAGTGCGGGCCGCGTACGGAGAAGTATTTCTGGCGTTCGGAGAATTATGACAACTTTACGCTGACCGATCTGGCTACTTACGTTCGCAGCCTTGAACCGCGGCCGAATCGTTCGCGGCTGGCAGACGGCGAATTGACGCCGGCGCAGGAGCGCGGCCAGGCGATCTTCGTGCGCACAGTGGACAAGTTCAAGAAGCCGATTCCTGAATTCAACCGCTGCTCGTATTGCCACAGTGGGCCCAAGGGTACGAGCCAGAAGATTTTCGACGTGGGAACGCGCAAACCCACGGACAATACAGGGCTGCTGAAGGCGCCGATGCTGACCAACATTGCGCTGACGGCGCCTTACCTGCACGACGGTTCGGCGCGCTCGCTTGAAGAAATCTGGACGGTTTACAACCCGGACGACAAGCATGGGCGCACCAACGACCTGACCAAGGATGAGTTGAACGACCTGATCGAGTACCTCAGGTCTCGATAGGGGAGGTTGCGATGAAGAAGCTCTGTACTTTCGTTTTGCTGTTGGCTGCCGGAACGATGCTCTTTGCTGCGCCGGCTCCAGCTCCGGCAACGCATGTGCCGGTTGCGCCGACGATGCCGCGATTCAAGTTTGAAAACTTCACGACAGCGAACGGCCTGCCGAACGACCACGTGTATGCGGTGCTGGTGGATGGCGATCGCATCTGGGCGGGCACAGATAACGGCCTAGCCGTCTACGAGAATCACGCGTGGAAGGTTTACACGACCGCCGATGGGTTGGCGCATCGCGCGGTGTTGTCATTAGCCGTGGATAAGAATACCGGTGACGTGTGGGCGGGGACCATGGGCGGATTGAGCCGCATCTCCGGCGGGCACATCGACAGCTTCACGCAGTTGAATTCGGGACTGAGCAACAACGTTGTTTACAGCGTCTCCGTCGAAGGCGAAAACGTGTGGATTGCGACGGCAGCCGGGGCATGCCGGTTGAACCTGCACAGCAACCAGTGGTCGCTCTACAACGAGCGCAACACGCCGATGTTTGAGATCTGGTCTTACTCGGTTTCCGCCACGCCGACCAAGGTGTATTACGGCATTTGGGGCAGCGGCGTGCTTGAGTACGACCAGAAAACCGGGAAATGGGATAAGTACGACGATCCGGATGGAGAGACGGAGATGGTGCTCTTCAAGGATCAAGGACTGATCCACGAGATTGTCACATCGGTGAGTTATGTCGATAACGTCCTATGGGCGGCCACTTACTTTGGCGACAGCCACTACGACGGGCGCTACTGGCACAACTTTCTGACGAAAGACAGCGGACTCCCCTCGAACTTCACCAACGTTGTGAAGGGCGTGGATGGGAAGCGCGCATGGTTCGGCACCGACAAGGGGCTGGCGTATTACGACGGGGTGAACTGGGCTGTCTATACCCCGTCGTTGAAAGATGGCAAGCCGCAGATGACGGTGCGGGACGCCGAAGGCAACGTGACGCCGGTTGCGGTGACGACGGCGCCGGCTCACAACTACATTCTCAGCATCGATTTTCAGGGCGACGACATCTGGGTTGCGACCGCAAAGGGATTGAGCCACGGAATCAGGGAAAAACAATAAGAAGTTCAGGAGGAAGATCATCATGATTGCATTTGCAGAGATTCTGGAGACCATTGCGCACGCGCCGATCANNGGCGACTTTCCAGCGCAACTTCGGCGCACATTCGACAACATCACGGGGCTGCTGGAAGCGGAAGGGTGCACATGGCACGACATTGTGCGGACGAGCTGCTACCTGCGGGACATCGATCGCGATTACGACGTATTCAATGCGGGACGCACTGCGTTTTTCAAGGAGCAGGGGCTTGATCCGCTGCCGGCGTCCACGGGTATCGAGGCGCATCTGTGCCGGCCGGAACTGCTGGTGGAGATTGAGGCCATCGCGATGTTTCGTACGGATAAGCTTGGCGACAACGAGGGGTAGTGGCGATGCGCAAGGGATGGTTGTTGGTTGGGATGTGCTGGCTGGCAATGGGCGCCGTTATGGCGGCTGCGGGCCAAGGCGCGAGCAAGAGAGTGTGCGAGTGTGGTGCGCATCCGCCGGGACCGCCGAAGGATCGCGAGGTGACTCCGTACGCGGGCGAGCCGGACGACATGAAGCCCTATGCCAAGTTTGCAACGCCATACGATCTCAACTACATTCGCCCCAATATCTATGTTGGCGCGGCGCGGGACATTCCCGATCCCAAGGACGTGACGGAGGTACGCATAGGCTTCTTCGGGCCGATTGAGCACAACTCGGAATCGGTGCTTGGATTGCGCATGCTGCATGGAGCGCAGCTGGCGATTGAAGAGGCCAATGCCGGCGGCGGCTATGGCGGCAAACCGTTCAATCTGATGCTGCACAACGACTACAACAACTGGCAGGCGAAGGCGGTGTATGGCGACGTGAGGCCAACCGAACCGGCGATCTGGGGATCGGCTTCAGATGAAGCGGTGAAGATGGCTTATGACGAGCAGGTCTGGGCGATCTTTGGTTCCATCAGTTCCGAGTCGACGCACATCGCTTTGCGCGTGGCGTTACGCGCGGAGCTTCCAGTGGTGAGTTCGGCGAACACCGATCCCACCGTTCCGGAGACGACCATTCCGTGGTACTTCGGCACCATGCAGGACGATAGACAACAGTATCTGACACTGGCTCGACGCATCTATACCGAGCTTGGACTCAAGCGTGTTGCGGTACTGAGATCAAGCAGCCGATACGGCCGCTTTGGGCTCGGGAAGTTCCTGGATGCCTCGCGGCGGCTGGGGCATCCGGTGGTGATGGAGCAGATTTTTCAGCCTGGAGACACGGATTTCGCCAAGCAACTGAGGGTGATCCGAAGCTCGCGTCCGGATGCAGTTCTGCTGGTGGGAGACGAGCCGGAAGCGGCAGCGATCCTGAAGCAGATGCGTGCGGCGGGAATGAAGCAGCGCGCGTTTGGCGAGTTTCGCACGTTGGGCGACACACTGCTGAAAGAGGCCGGCGATGCGGCGGAGGGATTCGAAGCGGTGTATCCGTACGACCCAACACGCACCGACCCGCGCTGGCTGGATTTCAACAAGCGGTTTGAGGCGCGCTTCCACGAAAAGCCGGAACAGTTTGCGTCGATGGCTTTTGACACCATGAATGCGCTGTTGGATTCAATCTGCAAGGCGGGGCTGAATCGCGCTCGGATTCACGATGCGCTGGCGAATATCGACACTTATGACGGTGTGACCGGGCGCATGATTTTCGATCCCAACTTGAAGAATGTTGCGCCTTTGTATTTGGGCACTGTGCACAANNGGGGCAGACGCCGCTGACGCGACAGGAACCGGTCCCAGGTGTTGACGGTGGGTCGCGTTCGCCGGAGGCGCCGCCTTATGCGCGGGTGGGCGAGGATGGGGTGGAATATAACGGGCCGCATCGGGCGGATGTGCCGGCCGGGCCGATGAACGTTGTGCTGTTTGGTCCTAAAGCAGCACAAGTTGCCGCATCGCCGGAGGTGCAGGCGGAACTGGCATTTGGCGCGGCGAAGGGACGGCACTGGAAGCTGTTGCCGGTGGAGAGCGATCAGAATTGGGGAGCTGCGTCCACTGCACTGGTGCAGGCCCTGATGGATGATCATGCGCTGGCGATTGTGGCGCTTGATCGCAATGCGAGCCACCTGGCGGAGCAACTGGCGCTGAAGAGTTTTGTGCCGGTGCTTGCGCTGAGCAGTGACAAGTCGCTGACATCCAATAACATTCCGTGGATTTTTCGGCTGCAGCCGGATACCACCCCGGCCACGGCGTTACGGATGCTGATAGCTGCCGTCTGTCGCAGTGGTGCCAATCCCGAAAAGCTGAGGGATGTGCTGGCATCGGGAGAGGTGATCGATGGGGCTGCCTTTCTGTCGACGGGCGAGCCGGCAACGCGATAGGTCGTCACTCGCAAGTGCTCTACACTGGAATCTGTTATGAATTTCAGATGGAAGAGTGGGAGAGCGAAGCAGGCTTTCCTGTGAGGGTATTGCGTGTCGAATATCAGAGTTCTCGTTTTTGGCCGTACAGGACAATTGGGGTGGGAGTTGCGGCACAAGCTGGTCTGCCTGGGCCCGGTCGCGAGAATTGACACTCCCGATGTGGATTTCACAAGGCCCGAAACGATTCGCGATGCGGTGCGCGCGGCAGAGCCGGCGGTGATTGTGAATGCCGCGGCCTACACGGCGGTGGACAAGGCGGAGAGCGAGCCGGAGCTGGCCATGGCGATTAACGGCGCGGCGCCGGGAGTGCTGGCGGAGGAAGCGAAACGGTTGGGCAGCCTGCTGGTGCATTATTCGACGGATTACGTCTACGACGGCACAAAGCAAGGCGCGTATGTGGAAACCGATGCAACGAATCCGCTGAATGTGTATGGGAAGACGAAGCTGGCGGGGGATGAGGCGATTGCGGCAGTGGGATGCGAGCATCTGATTCTGCGTACCAGCTGGGTGTATGGAGCGCGGGGCAACAATTTTCTGTTAACGATGCTGCGGCTTTCAAGAGAGCGGGAGGAGTTGCGCATTGTGGACGACCAGACCGGCGCGCCGACTTCGAGCGAATGTATTGCGCAAGCGACAGCAGACATTGTGGCACAGGTGCTTGCGCCGGCGGGGGGCGGTTTGCAGGGACGGAGCGGACTGTACAACCTGACCTGCGCGGGCTCTACGACCTGGTTTGGATTTGCGAAGGCGTTGCTGGAGAAGTCAGCTGACGGTCTGGGCGCTGGGACGCCAACGTTGATTCCGATTCCGACCAGCGAGTTTCCGCGGCCGGCGACAAGGCCCAAGAATTCGCGGCTCTCGTGCGCGCGGCTGGGAGAGACATTTGGATTGCGGATGCCGGATTGGGAGGAGGCGCTTACGCTGGTTCTGGAGACGCTTGGAGACGGGGTGACGCGGGTGTGAGCGCGCATTCTGGTCGAAATCCGACAGAAACTTCGAGCTTTGCGCGAATTGAGTTTGCGTAACTCTTTTATTCTGTTGGGTGCAAAAAAACCAGTGTGGCTAACCTCTTTTATTTCAATAAAGTGGGGGGTGGGGTACACGGAATCTTTGGTACGGACCGGGCACATCCCCGACAGATTGGGGCGGCGGGTTGAGTGGCTTTTCATGGGTGATTGCTTCCCAATTCCATTGTGCGCCAAATGATGGAAACAATCGGCAGTGTGTCACGAACAAAAGCGAAGGCTTTTGATGCTGTACCGAAGATGGGAGATGGCCTCCCGGAGCCGGCTTGCAGGAGTTGGCTTCAAACCGCCCGGTGCTGCTGCGTTCGGAAATGGCGTGGTGGTGAACGACCGGTGAAAAGTCATCGGAAAGATGGCAGGTGGGTATCGAGGAGATGAGCGCAAGCAAACCGTCCGATGATGCATCGTTAATTTCCTAAGGCGCTGTCGAAACTGGAGTCGTGCTGATGCTCCAGGATAAGCCGGGAAGGAACCTGTTTACGGTCCTGGTGGCAGTCGGTGTATCGGCGGCATGAACTCGATACAGGGTTCGGTAGGGAACGTGAGAACTTTGCTCTGGATGGAAAGGGAAATGACAAGTGGCAGACACCACGAGGAAGAATATCGATGCCGGAGCGAGGGGCGGATCATCCTGTAGTAGCGTTGAAGGGCCTGTAATGGGCGGGGAGCGAAGAGGATGACATAGCTCGACGGAGGAGGGGCCAACTGGGCACCCAGGATGAGCCTTTACCTCCAGAGAAGGTTTGCGCTCGCGAGAGACAAACGCAGGGCTATGAAGAGCCGTGTGAATCGAGAGGTTCAAGCACGGTTCCGTGAGGGCCTCGGGGTGAAATCCCCCGGGGCTGCTCGACAATTGCCTGCGGTGGGGCAGACGTTCGCTATTCGATCGCACTGAGTTGGTTGCTTCCGACGCTTTCGCCAGGAAAAAGGCGATAGGGAGGTACCCGGCGATAGGCGAAAGGCCCGCGGCTAAAGCCGCTGGATTGCGGGACGGCATTCAGTGGCCTGAAGGCCACTGCTCCCTCCGTGCCACCTGCGGGGGTACCTGCGGTGGGGCGGAGGCTCGCGATTCGCTCGCACGGAGTTGGTTGCTTCCTATCTTTTCGATAGGAAGACAAGAAGCAGGTTCCCTTCGGCTTCGTTCAGGGCAGGCTTTCGACTTCGCTACGCTTCGCTCAGAATGACACCAAGCATTGGGCTCGGAGCCTTTTCTGGGAGGACTGGCAGGGCACGGCCTGGGTGGACGATCTGTCGACCAGAGATCTTAGAAGCGGGACGAGGGGCACTCGGCCGGCCGAGTGCGTTAGCGAGGCCGAGAACGCAGACTGAGCGGTGCATTTCCATTTCGCTGCGGGCGCGCTCCATCTCGACAACGTCATAGGCAGCAAACCTGGTGCTGACGCCGATATACAACGACGAACGAGCCCTGATGCACTCGGTGTTCCAACCCTCAAAAGTTCGTTCGAGACGTTTACAGACTGGGCAACCCATAACTTCCCTCTCCGGCCTCAGGCCAGACATTCGATAAGTGAGATGACACTGCCTTAGCGCGCGAGAAGTTGATGCTCGGCGTGGAACCAGTCCTGGATGTCGTTGCCGGGTTTGCTGCCGCGGCTTTGATAGATATGGAATGCGCGTTCCCTGATGCTGTCTTGCGAAGCGGAGAGTTGCGGCACAGGTGACTTACCGGCAGGCGAGGTTTTGACTTTTGTCTGTCTTTGAGCTTTGGAAACTGTCATTAGGAACCCTCATTGATATCAAGGGCTAAGAGATAAGATACTTCAGAGTAACTGCCTTAGTTCAGCGAACCTGAAAGGGGAGAGTAACTCAACCCTAACTTCATGTTATTCCTATCTATCATCGGAGTCAACCGCGTACCACTTGCAGTGGGGCGGAGGCTCGCACGGGCGTACTGCTTCCCACCCTTTCGCCAGGAAAAAGGCGAAAGGATGGGGCACCCGGCTGTTCGGTTGCACAGGCCCGACGCTCCATGCCCGACTCTTTGATTGTTCAGGTTGAACGCGGCCTTTCGAGGGATTGGCGGTCCCAGTTGCCCAGGGTGGCTCCGGCGGCGTAGGTGGTGCGGCAGAAGTCCAGGAGGGCGGCGGCGGGGGACTCTGTTGCGCGGAGGTCGTCGTACATGAGCAGGAACTCGCCCAGTTGGGGGTGGTAAAAGGCAGCCTCGGGATGGATGGGGGCGGTCTTGAAGCCGGCCGGCTCGGGGACGGTGTAGGAGTAGAAGGCTGCGCCTCGGATATCTCCGCCGCCGGGCCAGAATCCGACACTGCTTACCTCGTGCGAATAGGCTTCGCGGGTCATGGCGTCGGCTTCGGGGCGGTCGGGGGCGCGGCGTCCGGAGAAGCGGCTGACGGCGAGGTCGAAGCTGCCCCAGAAGAAGTGGACGGGGCTGGATTTGCCCTGGAACTCGGAACGGAACTGGTGGAATACGGAGTCGACGGAGAGCAGGACGCGCAAGAAGCGCTCGACGGCAGCGGGATCGTAGGAGGCGTGGACGCGGTCCTCGTCGAAGGGAATGGGATTGGGGATTTCGACGGGCATGCGCCAGATTTTTGCTTCGATGCCGGCGGCATGGAGCATGGTCATTACTTCGCGGTAGAAGCCGGCTACGGGACGCGGGGTGAGCGGGAGGGATTTCAGGATGCCGTCGCAGGTTTCGAGGACGAGCTGGTGGTTGAGGAAGTCGAAACGAAGCTCGAAGGAGTGGTCGCCGCAGGGGATGCGGGAGGTGGTCAGGCCGCGGGCGGTGACGTAGAGCGGGACGTTCCACCAGTGGTTGACGACCGGTGTGAGCGCCAGGCGGACCTTGCCGATGATCTGGGCGTACATGTGGAGCGTGGCTAGTGTGTCTTGCCAGGCGTCGAGAGGGAGCGCGGGCCAGCGGTTGGGGACGGACGGCGGCATGGTGGAAATTGTAGCGGAGCGAGTGAATAAGTGGAGAAGTGAAAAAGTGAATCGGCAGGTCTGCGTGCGGCCTGGAGGGGCGGAAAGTGTCGCAGTCTCAGTGCAAAATGGCGGTTTCTCCGACGTATGGGTGTCTATAACTTCTTTGTTTTCTTCGGATGCGAAAAAGAGAAACGGTTAAGTGCTTTGTTTTCAATCAGATGATAAAAGGGGGTAGGGGGGGTGCGAGCTACGGGTGGGTATAAACCGGGCAGATTCCTGACACTTTGAGCTGGGCTGCTTGAGGCCGGGATGGGTCGGGTGGTGGGCATGATGTGACGACACTCGTAGCTCATGGCAAATCCTTTCGTGCCCCCACTCCCCCGGTACTTTGGAACGAAGTTCTTTGCTTTCATGGGCATAAGGGAGGGGTTCCGCCTGATCTTCTTGATTTCAGGCGGCTTAAAGTCAAAGTCTTTGAAGTCAGAGCTTTCAATGAGATTTCCCAGTTTCCCCGCGGTTGTGGAGGTGTTCTGAAATGATTGTGCGCCAATGAACATAATTAATCGGCAAAACGGCGGGAAGTTTTTTTGGGTTGATTTCTCTGGTGGGCGTGTTTTTCAAAGCCAGTCCGGTAATACGATGTGTATATACGCTATGTGTTACGAATGGGACGAACGGAAGAACCGGGAGACCCAGCGCGAGCATGGCGGAATTTCATTCGAACTGGCGGTGGGTGACAAGTATGGACAGGGAGTGGACTGAGGCGGAGGTTGAGGCTGTGCGCCGGGCGGGTGAGGCGCAGGATGCCGGCCGGGAGTTGGCTGNNGGCTGCGGGAGGTGCGGCGGAAGGTGCCGGTAAGCGTGCGGCTTGATCCGCAGGTGCTGGAGTGGCTGCGCGGGAAAGGCGCGGGACATTTGACGCGGATCAACGATATTCTGCTGAACCTGATGGAGGCGGAACGGCGGGGTAGGGCGGGGCGGTGANNTGGCCGTTGGTTAAGAACAGGATGAATGTATTCCGTAAGCTCGTAGGCGAGCATGTATCCCGCAAACCCCGAGGCGAGAGCTTCGGGGTTTGTTTTTTTGAGGCGAGAATTGGACGGATTGGGTCGGTAAGGGAGATGACTTTGCTATGGGGCACACGTATTGTTCCGCGCTATTTCATTGTGTTTTCTCGACGCGAGAGCGCCAAAGGGCGATTGCGTCGGAGTTGCAGGGGCGGCTGTGGGCCTACATGGGAGGGATTGCGCGGGAGAACGGGATGACGGCTCTCGCAGTGGGTGGAACGGACGACCATGCACATGTGCTGCTCTCTCTGCCGTCGACCGTGACGGTTGCCCAGGCGATGAAACAGATCAAGGGTGGATCGTCGTTGTGGTTGCACACGGATTGCGGGTTGAAGGGGTTTGAATGGCAGAAGGGGTATGGGGCGTTCAGCGTTGGGTGTTCGCAGGTGAATGCAACCGTGGCGTACATTGCGGGGCAGGAGGAGCATCATCGGAAGCGGGATTTTCAGGCGGAGTTTTTGTCGATTTTGAAGCGACACGGGATTGGGTATGATCCGCGGTATGTTTGGGGATGAAGCATGGTTTTGGCGATTTGAGGGGCAAGGTATTGAGGATGATCCCGTTGCACGGTTGGGGATGATCATCGTTTTGGCGATTGGAAGGCACGGATTGAGGATGATCCCGTTGCATGGTTGGGAATGATTCATGCCGTCCCTACAGGACGGCGAGGCATTCTGGGCACACCTTTCCACGGGTTTCACCCGTGGCTATTATCATCCGGCCCCTCCGGGGCGGGGCGCCAGCGGTCCGAGGACACAGAATCGAGACATGGGGCACCCGCCCCGGCGGGG
>PMWR01000061.1 GCA_003166055.1 Acidobacteriaceae bacterium | reverse complement strand
CTATCCCCGACGCACTCCTAGGCCGCGAACAGAATCGCTACATGCTCTCACAGCTGATCGCCAAGGCAACGCGAAAACTGCATCGGCCACACACGCGCGTGCCCGATACGATGAACGATGCGCTAGCGCTGTTCGGCGCCGCTCACACAGGAGCAGAAGCAGCCACTCTGGAACCAGCATTGGCTGAGTTGCGCAAAGTTGCTTGACGGCGCCGCTGTCTATAACCGAACACAAGTAGCCCTTCCAACTTAGGAGTTCAACATGGCAACCATGGCAAAGCCGCTAAGTGAGTCGCTGGACGCATCGCCCGAAGTCGCTCGGTGGTGCCTGCTGCTTCTCGACCAATTGGAAGACTTNNGAAGAAGAGAAGAATCGAATCTTCGATCCAAGTCCTCTTGGCGATCTTCCCGATCTTCCTCGCCTGGCGTTCATGCTGAGAATGGTAATCCGTTCGTCCGTAACAGAGGTTGCCGACTTTCTTGGTGTTATGCCCTGCGAGGCGCGGGAACTTGTGAGCCATGCGATTAGTCACCTCAGCGCGGGAATGCCCTCTTCTTTGCTGACAGGTTCTCGCGAGACGTAACGGTGAATGAGAGCCTCTTGGAAGGGCAAGCGAGCCCACGACATCACCGGGCGGGTTCACAATGCGGTCCGTGCATGCATGCCCTGCTGAGACGAATAGCAACTTTTGGCTCGGAAGGGCATCCATTAGCGAGGGACCCTGGGACTACGCCGTGAAGGAGTGAGTGGAGTCTATGTGGATTGTCAGAATTGCGCTCACCCGGCCATACACGTTCATTGTGCTCGCGCTCCTCATCCTTATCATCAGCCCAGTGGTCATTCTCCGTACCCCGACTGATATCTTCCCCAACATCAATATCCCGGTCATCTCGGTGGCGTGGAATTATACCGGCCTCAATCCGGAAGAACTGGAAGGTCGGCTCACCACACCCTATGAGAAATCGCTCACCACTCTGGTCGATAACATCCAGCATCTGGAATCTACGACATATAACGGCGTCGTGGTGGTCAAGATCTTCCTGCAGCCGAATGCCAGCCTGGATACGGCCAATGCGCAGGTAACAGCGGCGTCTGAATTCCTGGTCCGCCAGTTGCCTCCGGGCACACAGCCGCCGCTGATCATCGACTTCAGCGCTTCGAGCGTTCCGATTTTGCAACTGGGGGTATCGGGACCTGGGTTTTCAGAGGACAAGCTCAACGACCTTTCCATGAACTTCCTCCGCCCTCCTCTGGTTACGGTGCCGGGCGCTGCCGTGCCTTACCCCTATGGTGGCAAGCAGCGCCAGGTGATGATCAATCTGAATGCCGGCCTGCTGCAGTCGAAAGGACTGTCTCCTCAGGACGTTCTGAATGCTGTCAGTCAACAGAACGTAGTGCTTCCTTCGGGCACCGTAAAAATCGGACAAAGCGAATATGACGTCCGTCTCAATGCAAGCCCTCGAACCGTATCCGAGCTCAACGATCTGCCGATCAAGCAAGTGAACGGTGCAACCGTCTATCTGAGAGACGTAGCCACCGTTGCCGATGGGTTCGCGCCGCAGACCAATGTTGTCCGCCAGAACGGCAGGCGTGCCGTACTGGTTTCGATCATCAAGTCCGGAACCGCCTCAACGCTCGAAGTAGTGTCTGGAATTCGCAAGATGCTTCCATCCGTAGCAACCACATTGCCTCCGGAGCTGAAGATCGAACCGCTCGCAGACCAATCGGTCTTCGTGCGTGGCGCCATCGACGGGGTCATTCGGGAAGGAGTCCTTGCCGCGGCCCTCACGGGACTGATGATCCTGCTGTTTCTTGGAAGCTGGCGCAGCACGCTGATCATCGCCATCTCGATTCCATTGTCGATCCTTTCGTCGATCATCATCCTCGGCATTCTTCACGAGACGATTAACCTCATGACGCTGGGAGGTCTTGCACTAGCTGTCGGCATTCTTGTCGACGACGCAACCGTGACCATTGAGAACATCGAGCGGTACCTTGAAGAAGGACACGCGCTGTACGACGCCATTCTGGAGGGTGCCGCGCAAATTGCCGTACCCGCACTGGTCTCCACTCTTTGCATCTGCATCGTCTTCCTGCCCATGTTTCTGTTGAGCGGCGTGGCGCGCTATCTCTTCGTACCGCTTTCTGAAGCTGTGGTCTTTGCGATGCTTGCGTCCTACATTCTTTCCCGGACATTAGTGCCGACTCTGGCCCTATTCCTGCTCAAGGTAAACCACAGAGGCCCGTCGCAGAATCCGTTTACTCGTTTTCAACATTCCTTTAGCTGCGGATTTGAACGTGTGCGCAAGGGCTACAGCGATGTACTCACGCGTCTTGTGTACGCGCGTAAACTCTTCGTTCCCATCTTTCTTACAGCGTGTCTGCTCTTCTTTGCTTTGCTGCCCTTTCTCGGTCAGGACTTTTTCCCGAACACCGACAGCGGCCAACTCATTCTGCACGTCCGCGCCAAGACCGGAACCAGGATCGAGGAGNNACGCAGATTCTCAACTTCGGTCTGCCTGCTCCCATCGACATTCAGGTAGAAGGCGCGGACATCGAGTCAAACCGCAAGGTTGCCGACCAGATGCTGACGCAGCTCCGGCAGGTACCAGGGCTGGTCGATCTTCGCATCCAGCAGCCCGCGGACTATCCGACCCTCGATGTCAATGTGGATCGCACCAAAGCCAGCCAGGGTGGATATACGGAACTCAACGTGGCAGACAGTGTGCTCAACAGCCTGAGCGGCAGCTTCCAGATACAACCGATGTTCATTCTCAACTACTCCAACGGCGTCAACTACAGCCTGGTTGCACAGTCTCCGCAATACACCATGCAGTCCATGCAGGATCTGAAGGGAATACCGATCACTGCATCCGGCACGACACGCCCCGAGATCCTTGAGGATGTGGCGTCCATCTCGCGCAACAACGAGATGGCGGTGATTTCTCACTACAACATCCGGCGCGTTATCGATATCTACGCGTCCGTTCAGGATCGCGATCTGGGAGGCGCCGGCAACGACGTGATGCGCATCGTGGCGGCCAATGAAAAGTCCTTGCCGCGCGGCAGCTTTCTCCGTGTTCGCGGCCAGCTTGAAACCATGCGCGCTTCGTACCTAGGGCTGCTTGGCGGGCTGGCCTTTGCCATCGTGCTCGTTTATCTGCTCATCGTGGTGAACTTTCAATCATGGCTAGATCCTTTCATCATCATCACGGCTCTGCCCGCGGCTCTGGCTGGTATCGTGGTCTTTCTCTTTGTCACCCGCACCACACTGAGTGTCCCGGCACTGATGGGCGCCATCATGTGCATGGGAGTGGCCACAGCGAACAGCATCCTTGTCATATCGTTCGCAAAGGAGCGGTTGGCCGAGCACGGCGACGCAGTCCGGGCTGCCCTCGAATCCGGATCTACACGTTTCCGTCCCGTTCTCATGACTGCTCTGGCGATGATTATCGGCATGATTCCGATGGCTCTTGGACTGGGCGACGGCGGCGAGCAGAATGCGCCGTTAGGCCGTGCCGTCATTGGCGGGCTGCTGTTTGCAACCGTTGCCACATTGACGTTTGTTCCAGCGGTCTTCAGCCTCCTGCACACAAGACATGGTGCAGCGAGACCCAGCCCTGCGCGCGATACAGAGAAGGATGCCGTCCATGCATAGCCAATTTCCGCACAACTATGGAGCCGATAATGACTGAACAAATCGACAATAGTGGGCAACCAGAGTCGCCGGCTGCCACAACGAAGACTTCGGGAGAGCAGAAACAATGGAAAGCAATTCACTTTGCACTCATATTCGCTGTGGTGGTGGTTGGCCTTATCGTTACGTCAGGCATTCACGCCCGTAATGTGGATGCCAAGAGGCTCCGGCAAAGTTCCCAGGCTGCCGTCGACCTGCCTGTAGCGGTGGTGCACCCGAGCAGCGGCGCGGCGACTGACGATCTGGTGCTGCCCGCCAACGCACAGCCCTATGTAGATGCGCCGATCTACGCCCGCACAAATGGCTATCTCAGAAGGTGGTACTACGACATAGGAGCTCACGTGAAGGAGGGTCAACTGCTGGCCGAAATCGAGGCGCCTGAACTCGATCAGCAATTGATGCAGGCGCGTGCGAGCCTGAAGAGCGCACAAGCCGATCTCCAACTTGCACAGAGCACCGCGGTGCGTTGGCAGAATCTACTCAAGACGAACTCCGTCTCAAAGCAAGAGACCGATCAGGCTGTGAGCGCGTATGCCTCCAGGGAGGCCGCGGTCGATGCCAGCATGGCCAACGTGCGCAGGCTGGAACAGCTACAGGCATACGAAAAAGTCTATGCCCCGTTCGATGGAGTGATTACCGCCCGCGAAACAGATATTGGCGACCTTATCGACTCTGGCTCGACGCCCGGCGCCGGTCCGACGCCAAGGGAACTGTTTCATCTCGCGGCCATCAATCGGCTGCGGTTGTTTGTCCCTGTGCCTGAGGTCTCGGCTACTGCAATCAAGGACGGGGCGGAGGTGGCCATTACGTCAGACGAATATCCTTCCGATATCTTCCATGGGAAAATCGTTCGCAACTCCAATTCCATTGATCCGGCAACGCGCACTTTGAATGTGGAGGTCGACGTCGACAATAGCTCCGGCAAGCTGCTTCCAGGCGCCTACACCTTTGTCCACATCAAGGCGCCCGGTGTGGGAACTTCGCTGACGATTCCGTCGAACACGCTCCTCTTTCGCGCGGAGGGCTTGAGGGTTGGCGTCGTCCGTGGGGACCACGCGGAGCTGGTCCCAATCAAGATCGGCCGCGACTTTGGCGATACTGTTGAAGTGATTGCCGGCCTGCAGCCGACGGATGAAGTGATCGTGAACCCGTCCGACTCCCTGGTCAGCGGATCACCAGTAGTGGTGGCCGAAGGAGCCGGAAAATGAAGCATCTATCCACGGCAATGCTGGCCCTGGTCTGCATACTTTTTTCTGGTTGCATGGTTGGCCCAAGGTACGTGAAGCCATCCGCACCCCTGGCCCCTGCGTACAAAGAAGAAGCTCTTTCTGTGGCCGAGGATGGGCGGAAGGTCGCGCAACCGGCGGATACAGCCCTGCGCGGAGAGTGGTGGGAAGTGTTCAACGATCCGCAGCTAAACGCGCTCGAAGAGCAGATTGCAACTTCGAACCAAAGCCTCAAGATTGCNNCGGCGGCAACTTCCTGTTGCCTGTCGACCTCTCTTATGAAATCGACCTGTGGGGCCGCATCCGCCGGAGCGTAAACGCCGCACGGGAGAATGCTCAATCGAGCGCCGCGGATCTTGCGACAGCGCAACTCAGTCTTCAGGCTGAACTGGCCATCGACTACTTCGAGCTCCGTGACGCGGACTCACAGCAAGCCCTGCTCAGCGACACCGTGCAGGCTTATCAACAGGCTCTTCAGTTAACGCAAAACCGATTCGAGGGCGGTGCATCTCCCAAATCCGACGTCACCCAGGCAGCGACACAATTACAGCAGGCCCAGGTGCAGCTGACAGATGTTGGGGTGCTGCGCGCGCAATATGAACATGCAGTTGCAACCCTCATAGGCGAGCCGCCGGCCAGCTTCAGTCTCCCGGCCGCGCCGATGCACGCTGCGCCTCCAGCCATGGTTCCAGGACTCCCATCGGAGCTACTCGAGCGGCGCCCGGATATTGCATCCGCGGAGCGCCAGATGGCGCAAGCGAACGAGCAGATCGGCATTGCGCGCGCAGCCTACTTTCCCACTTTGGGTTTGGGCGGCGAGGCCGGATTTGAAGGGGCTTCAGCCTTGAACTGGCTCACGTGGCCTTCCCGCTTTTGGTCGGTAGGTCCCACCTTCTCAGAGACACTTTTCGACGCTGGCCGCCGTCGCGCTTCTTCGCAGATGGCATTGGCAAACTACGATGCCACCGTGGCTAACTATCGACAAACCACGCTCACCGCTCTCCAGGAAGTTGAGGATAACCTTGCCGCCCTTCGTATTCTTGACGCCGAGGCACAACAACAGCACCAGGCCACCGCCGCCGCCGAAGAATCGTTGACGTTGTTCAACAATCGCTACCAGGGCGGAGTGGATACATATCTGCAGGTCATCACATCGCAGACTACTGCGCTCCAGAATGAACGCAACGATATCGACATTCAGCGCCGCCGCATGGATGCCACTGTACTTCTGATCAAAGCCCTCGGCGGGGGCTGGACAACAGTCAGCCTTCCAAAGCTGTAAGCGAAAAGGAGCTGCTCTTGCAGCAGACAGTTCGGAGGAATGGCGCGCACTCGATGCGTTTGATGTGGGAGGTCATCACCACTGACGCAGCACGGCGAAAGCGGCATACAAGGAGGAATCATGAAATATCAATCCATTCACGTAGTCCGTCCAACTGAGCTAGACTCCGCGACCGCTCAAACTCCTGGATCGCGGCGCTTTGCCGCTGTCCATCCTGGGGACGGCACAGAATCGTCAATGTGGGGTGGTCTCTTCGTGGTCGAGCCGGGAGCCCGCACGGGAATTCACCACCATGGAGTGCAAAACACAATCGCCTATGTCTTGAGCGGCTCATCTTACGTTCGGTGGGGCGAGCGCGGAGAATTTGATGCGACGCTGCAAGCAGGCGACTTCCTCTATGTGCCGGCGCGGCTTCCGCACCAGGAAATCAACCCTTCGAGCGACATTCCCTTCCAATGGATTGTCGTCCGCAGCACTTCTGAACCCATTGTTGTGAATTTGCCCGGTGATTTCTGGGGCGAAGTCAACTTGAATTTGACGCAGGTGCGGGCCGACGGCTAACAACAACGATTCACGTCTGAAGGAGAAAAGGAGTTTATCCAGATGAGTTATCAACCGGATGCAAAACGGTATGACGGAAAAGTGTTCAGACGGTGCGGACGATCGGGGATGGTATTGCCTCAGATATCGCTTGGGTTGTGGCAGAACTTTGGCGATGTCGATGTTTTCGAGACGGGCCGTGCAGTGGTCCGGCGGGCTTTCGATCGAGGTGTGACACACTTCGATCTTGCCAACAACTATGGCCCGCCATATGGGTCGGCTGAGAACAACTTTGGGGAGATTCTGCGAAAGGATTTTCGCGGTCACCGAAACGAACTAGTGATCTCGACGAAAGCCGGCTGGGATATGTGGCCGGGGCCTTACGGCGTGGGTGGCTCGCGCAAATATCTGCTTGCATCCCTGGACGAGAGCCTGCAGCGTATGGGTCTCAAGTACGTAGATATCTTTTACTCCCACCGGCCGACAATGGATGTCCCGCTAGAAGAGACCATGGGCGCGCTGGCGCATGCAGTGCGGCAAGGCAAGGCGTTGCATGTTGGTATTTCGTCGTACAGCCCGGAGTGGACGCGCGAAGCGGCGCGGATATTGAAGAGCGAGGGCGTACCGCTGTTGATTCATCAGCCGTCCTACTCGATGCTGAACCGCTGGGTGGAGAAAGAACTCCTCGGCACGCTGGAGGAGCTGGGGGTGGGCTGCATTGCATTCTCTCCGCTGGCCCAGGGACTGCTGACGAACAAGTATCTCAAGGGGATGCCCGAGAACTCGCGGGCAAAGGGGGAAGGTTCATTTCAGAAAGAGTTCCTGAGTGAGGAAAACCTTCGACGTGTGCGTGCTCTAAATGAAATTGCGGTTGGACGCGGACAATCGCTGGCACAGATGGCGATTGCGTGGGTGTTGCGCGACCCAAGGATAACTTCGGCACTGATCGGGGCGCGAAATGTGGAGCAGCTCGACAACTCGCTCGANNGAGATTGATCGCTATGCGCAAGACGGGGCGATTGACATCTGGAGCAGCGCACGGCTGGGAGCGGGGCAGGATACTCAATTCAGCGTGACTTAAACGGCGCGCGCCTCATACCAACATATAATTGGCGCCCTAGTGAATCCGCGCTAGCATCCTCGGTATGTTCTTGAGTTAACGTCACAAGAAGCAGAGGGACAATGTCATGTGCGCGCAGCAGATCCTGAACCTGGTGCCCCCATTCACCCGGGAGATAGCCGTGCAGAAAGTCCGGAAAGCTGAAGACGGATGGAACTCGCGCGATCCGCAGAAGGTTGCTCTGGCATATACGATAGACAGCCGCTGGCGCAATCGCGNNAAGGAACTCTGGGCTTTTGATACAGACCGCATCGCCGTGCGCTTCGCGTACGAATGGCATGACGATTCCGGCAATTGGTATCGCTCCTACGGGAATGAAAACTGGGAGTTCGACGAGGGCGGCATCATGCACCATCGCTATGCCTGCATCAACGACTTACCCATCGAGGAATCCGATCGCAAGTACCACTGGCCGCTGGGACGGAGGCCCGACGATCATCCGGGACTCTCTGAGCTCTGCCTTTAGAGAATGGGCGCACCGAAACAGAAACATATCGTTTACAACGGAGGAAGCTCGATGCACATGCGCGATTGGAATGCCTATCGCCAACAACTCGCCGATGGAGTGTCGGGACTCTCCAAGCTTAGTCCTGACACTGTCAGGGGCTATGTGACGTTAAGCGGCGCTTCTCAAAGAAGCGGTCACATCGATGCAAAAACCCGCGAACTGATTGCCCTGGGAGCCGCAATCAGCCTGCGATGCGATGGCTGCGTTGCCGTTCATAGCGCCGCCGCGCGAAAGAATGGCGCAACCAGGGCAGAGGTCGCCGAGGCTCTCGCTATCGCGATCAGCATCAACACAGGCGCCGCGCTGGTTTACTCGGTCCGCGCGCTTGACGCATTCGATACTGAATAGAAGAAACGGCAACAAATGAGCGGAATTCTTGAAACTCCGCATCGCGGATAACTCGCAATGCCCCCTCTGCAACCGGTTCTTATCGCTGCCCTGTAAGTGTCTTCAGGACGGCCTGCAGTGTTTCCTTGCCCTTGCGAGAGCCGGTTTCCCCGCCCTCGAATTCGATCCAGCCCTCGTTAAAGCCATCGAGCATCCGGATGCGGGGTGTGGGGTTCTTCATGCCTTGAGATTCGAAGAGGGACTGCCAGGTGTCGCGCGGGACTGCTTCTATCGTGACGGCATGACCCAGCAAATCAGAGAACGTGGCAGCTATCTGATTGGGTGTGACACGAGTAGGGCCTTCGAGTTCAACGACTCGGTGGCCAACCCATTCTTCCTGAAGAAGCTCGGCGGCGACCTGAGCGATGTCCACAGTGGCGACCATGGGGACGCGCTTGTCGAGGGGTTGGAGAAAGCTGGGAATGATGCCCGAGCCGCGGGCTGATGCAACATCCCATGCGGCGTTCTCCATAAACCAGGCTGGGCGCAGAAAGGTGATGGGGACGGGCAGTTGGCCCAGGGCCTTCTCGATGATGGTGTGTGAGGTGAGCAGGTTGGATTGGGCGGCTTGGGTGCCAATAGTCGAGAGGTATACAACCTTGCCTGGATGTGATGCAGTGAGCGCGGATTTCAGCGCCGCGGCAGTGGCGTGNNAAGAATGAAGATGGCTTCTGCCCCCTGGAAGGCAGCGGCCAGGGCAGCGGAGTCGTTGATGTCGGCCTGAGCGACTTCGCAACCTTGCAGTTCCCAGGGCCGGCCCTTGCGAATATCGCGGACTACTGCGCGAACGGGCTTGTGTTCTGCCAAGAGGGTGCGGGCGAGTTGGCTGCCGATTTTGCCGGTGATTCCTGTAACTGCGATCATGGTCCTCCTGAACTCCAAAAATCAATCCGCTGATATGATGCAGGAAGAGACACCAAGTATTCATACATCAATGCGATTGGACCCATGCTCAGGAGTCATGTTTTGATGGCTCCTGATGAAAGACCTTTAAGTGGGGTGCGTGTGCAAGCAGCGGTAAGGCTGCTGATCTTTTTGGATTCTCTGCCGGAGTTGACGCGGGTTCAAACTGCTTGGGGTGGGCTCTCAGACAGCGTAAATGTCATAATCTCGGCCGGCGGATTGGTCTATCTCGCCGGGAGCGCGAGCCGTTCAGCCATCCTCACCAACTCGGCCAGGGAGCTGGCTTCCATCTTGCGCATAGCGTTTCCGCGATGGATTTTCACCGTTATCTCACTTATCCCAACGTCGGCCGCAATTTGCTTGTTCAATAGCCCGGTAACCACCAGGTGCATAACTTCGCGCTCCCGTGGTGTCAAGGAATCGAACCGCCCGCGAAG
>PMWR01000352.1 GCA_003166055.1 Acidobacteriaceae bacterium | reverse complement strand
GGCATCTGCAACGGCTTCCAGATCCTCACAGAGGCCGGCTTGCTGCCCGGCGCGCTCATGCGCAACGCGGGACTCAAGTACATCTGCAAGCAGGTCCATCTGCGCGTCGAAACCACCGACAGCCCCTTCACAAACCAGCTTGTAATGGGTCAGGTTCTCCAGATTCCCATCGGCCACATGGAAGGCAATTACTTCTGCACGCCCGAGGAACTGCACCAGTTAGAGAACGAAGACCGCATCGCCTTCCGCTATGCCACCCCCGCTGGAGAAATCACGCAGGAAGCAAATCCAAACGGCTCGTTGAGCAACATCGCAGGCATCCTCAATGCGGGGCGCAACGTGCTCGGCATGATGCCCCACCCCGACCGTTCCAGCGAGAAGCTCCTCGGCTCCTCCGACGGCTGGAAGATCTTCGCCTCCATGATTTCAGCCCTTGCCAGCCATTGATTCTCGCACCATTCCCCGCCGCGCCAGTTGCTGAGTGCGCCGCTCGTTCTTGGGCTATGACAGTCCCAACCCACCATCCACAGTCATAATCTGCCCGGTAACAAAGTGCGGACCCGCAGCGAAGAACAAGACTGCCTGCGCCACATCCTCCGCTGTTCCATTTCTCCGCATCGGCGTCTTCGCCGCAAAGCGCGCGCCGCTTTCGCTCTCCGCATCCGTCATCTCAATCCATCCCGGCGCCACGCAGTTGACGCTCACCTGGGGCGCAAAGGCCTTGGCCATGGCCTGCGTCAGCATGTGCAGCGCGGCCTTTGAACTGCAGTAGTGAGCATGGTCAGCCCACGCATGAATGCCCCCCAGCGAGCCGATATTCACAATCCTCCCGGAAACCGCGCGCAGATGCGGCAAAGCCTCGCGCGCCACCAGAAACGGCCCCCGCGTGTTGGTCTCGAAGACCGCATCCCACTGCTCCACGCTGATCTGTTCCAGCGAAACCGACTCAAAGACGGCTGCGTTGTTGACGACGATATTCAGTTGCCCAAGCACGGTTGTCGTCCAATTCAACGCTGCTCGAATTGAGCCTTCCGAACGAACATCGCATTCCACTGCAATTGACCGGCGGCCCAGCGATTGAATCTCCTCGGCAGTCTGTCGGGCCTCACTTTGAGAGTTTCGATAAGTAATCGCCACATCCGCGCCAGCCTCAGCGAGAGCCAGCGCAATCGCCCGGCCAACGCGCCGCGCTCCGCCGGTGACCAATGCCGATTTGCCGCTGAGAGGTAGAGTTGGCATCATCAGCCTTTAGGTGGCTGGAACTAGTTGTGTTGTGGCTGAGCAGGCGGTGCAGCCGGCGGAGCCGCACCCTTCGCGGGCGGTGCATCGGGAGTCTTTCCGCCGCCAACCGGCGATCCGTCGTGAGCCTCATAGATGGAGTACTGCGCGCCGGGCCGCTTCATCTTCACCTCAATAGCCAGTGAGGGCCTGTCGATCTTGTAATCCTCGCCATAAGTCTGATATCCCCGCGCAATCACCTGCAGCCGGACCGTGTCCCCGAGGGGAAGCACGTCGATGACAGCCTTGCCGTCTTCGTTCGTCTTCAGCTCCATGTTGCCCTCGTCCTTNNCTTGTACTTGCGGCCGCGCTTGGCGGTGTCGTTCTGGCCGCTTGCAACAAGCGAACTGACAACCAGGCCGAACCCGGCGACGAATACGAAGAAACGAAAGATTGAGCGGCGTAGCATGGCCTTCATTGTATCCGGTTTGAACCTCTCTATGAAGAGACTCCTTCGAGCGGCAGATGTGAGTTGAGCGGCGTGGGCGGCTCTTTTACCGACGATATTTGTAGGGTTTTGTAGGGTTTTGTAGGGTCTGCGACGGCATTTTACCACCTAACCATTGTATTTTCAATCATATAGCGAAAAGAGGTGGGGGGGGGGNNCGCGCCAAACGAATCATCACCACGGCGATACGGTTCCTTTCAAAATCCAATGCTCTGTTAGTCTTAACCACCCCATGGACCAAGACCTGTCCGCAGGGACCCCGGTCCGGAGACCGGAGGTACCGGTGGCGATGAGCTTCACGTCAACCTATATGAGTGTAATTGACTAAGATTTTACATACAACCCACTTGACAACCCTCGCTCCATTTCCCTATTGTTAGCAATTGGAAGGCACGAGTGCTAGCAACCAGCCGGATCAACTGCTTCAGACTGGCCAACGCTCTGACGTACGGAGCCGTACTCGGCTGATTCCAAAGCTTTTTTCCAAAACACCAAGAAGACTCGCGGTCCGGGCTCAACCCTGTCCGCCTGTGAAGGAGAAGCGAAGCAATGGCAACATCATCGGTAACAACCACCTTTACACCGCTCCATGACCGCATCCTGGTTCGCCGCCTGGAAGAGGGCGAAACCGTCCGCGGCGGCATCATTATCCCCGACAGCGCCAAAGAGAAGCCCCAGGAGGGCGAAGTGATCGCCGTCGGCAAGGGCAAGTCCAACGACAAGGGCGAAACCTTCCCCCTCGACGTCAAGGCGGGCGACAAGATCCTCTTCGGCAAGTACTCCGGCACCGAGATCAAGATCGACGGTGAAGAGTTCCTCATCATGCGCGAAGAAGAAGTGCTCGGAATCATTAAGAAGTAGTTTCCAGGGGTCAGGGATCAGGGATCAGGGGTCAGTCGAGACATTTTTCGCGACAAACCTCTGATGGATTCTGATAGTTCCGGCCCCAAACGGTATGCAACGAAAATAGCAGCTGGGTCGAACAATCGGCGGAACCGATCCCTGATCCCTGACCCCTGAACCCTGAATTAAGGAGAGAACTACCAATGGCAAAGCAAATTCTGCACGGTGAAGATTCCCGTCAGGCGATTCTGCGCGGCGTTAACGTCCTCGCGGACGCCGTCAAGGCGACGCTCGGCCCCAAGGGCCGCAACGTCGTAATTGAAAAGAAGTTTGGCTCGCCCACCATCACCAAGGACGGCGTGACGGTGGCCAAAGAGATCGACCTCAAGGACCCGGTCGAAAACGTCGGCGCGCAGCTCGTTCGCGAAGTCGCCTCCAAGACCTCCGACGTAGCCGGCGACGGCACCACGACCGCCACCGTGCTGGCCCAGTCCATCTTCAAGGAAGGCGTCAAGACAGTTGCAGCCGGCGCCAACCCCACAGCCCTCAAGCGCGGCATCGACAAGGCCGTCACCACCATCATCGGCACCCGCGACAAGGACGGCAAGTGGACCGAGGGCGGCGCTCTCGGCAAGCTCTCCATGCCCGTAAGCGAAGACACGGTTGCCCAGGTCGGCGCCATCTCCGCCAACGGCGATCAGGAGATCGGCGACATCATCGCNNGTCAAGGTTGTGGGCAAGGACGGCGTTATCACCATCGAAGAGTCCAAGACCATGCACACTGGCCTCGAGACGGTGGATGGCATGCAGTTCGACCGCGGCTACCTGAGCCCCTACTTCGTCACCGACGCGGAGCGCCTTGAAGTGGCTCTCGACGATCCCTACATCCTGATCTACGAAAAGAAGATCAGCGCGATGAAGGATCTGCTGCCCCTCCTCGAGCAGGTTGCTCGCGGCGGCAAGCCCCTCCTGATCATTGCTGAAGACGTCGAAGGCGAAGCGCTCGCGACCCTCGTGGTCAACAAGCTGCGCGGCACGCTCAACGTGGCTGCCGTCAAGGCTCCCGGCTTCGGCGATCGCCGCAAAGCCATCCTCGGCGACATTGCCATCCTCACCGGCGGCAAGGCCATCACCGAAGATCTGGGCATCAAGCTTGAAGGCGTCAAGCTCGAGGATCTCGGCCGCGCCAAGCGCATCACCATCGACAAGGACAACACCACCATCGTGGACGGCGCGGGCAAGTCCTCTGAGATTGAGGGCCGCGTGAAGGAAATCCGTTCGCAGATCGAGAAGACCACCTCCGATTACGACAA
>PMWR01000140.1 GCA_003166055.1 Acidobacteriaceae bacterium | reverse complement strand
CGCATTCTCTATCCCACGGAGATCTTCCGGCTGCAAAGCTCGAGCGTTAAGAACATCTCGATGAATGGCGACTTCCGTTACACCAACGCGAACATGAATATGCCGAACTACTATGACAGCTTCCAGGGGTTGGCAAAGACGTCTCGCGAGATTACTTATACGGGCAACGCGAACGCAAAGCGCAAGGTGGTTGCCGCCGACTACGGCATCGTCTGGCAGGCGATGAAGACCTTCAGCCTCGAAGATCAGATCAACTTCTCGAACGTCCACCAGCCGGGAACCTCCAACGTCACGAGCGGGACCACTGTGGCAACACCCGCGACTGCGGGAAATGAAACCATCAACTATCCAACGCTGACCACAACGAATGCAGCCACTGGCACCTCCAGTTTCGAAGGCAGCGCGCCCGTCGGCACCTCGCTGCCTGCTTACTTCGGCCAGCGGTTCCTGACCAACGACCTGACTGGAACCTGGGACGCAACTTCGCGTGTTACGCTCTCGCTCACCTATCGCTACCAAAAGCACGTGATTGCGGAAAATGCCTTTGTTGCCGCCACCTCTACTGTTCCTGCCGATCCCGGGGGCAATCCCGGCAACATTCCCTTAGCCGTGAACGCGACCAACGACGGAACCGTAACGATCGACGAGAACGGTGGAATCCTAACCGCTGCTCTGCGTCCGACCGCCAATTGGAACATCAACGGCAGCGTCGAGATGCTCTACAACGACAACGCCTTTACCCCGATGACACCGCGGCAGACCAGGCAGTACCGGGTACATACGATGTACAAGGCTAAATCCTGGGCTGTGCTCTCGGGCGCCTACAACGACGTGGAACACCACAACAACACAAACAACGATCAGTCTGCTGTGGCGGCAAAGGACGTTGCCTATGCGGGCCCGCTCGATCACGTGGACTACAGTCGCGTCGTGGCCTTGGGCGCGCAGTTGTTCCCCAACGATCACTACGGCATCGACTTCAACTACGCCTACAGTGACGTTTACATGGCGGACAACATCTGCTATCTGGGGGGCGCAGCAACGGGTTTGCCCGCTGCCTCGACCCCCAGCGGCACGACGTGCCCAGCCACGAGCGCCGGCAGGTCAGGATACGACTTCGGGCCCGCCCTGGACTTCATGCATGCTCCCACGCAATCCGGGTCGGCGGCCCTGACCTTGTCGCCGGTCAAAACCGTCAAATCCAACATCGGCTACAACATCAGTTCGGTGAACGGCAGCCGCTTCTATAACGATCCTCGCGATGTCGCGGGCTCCCTGGTGTCCACATATCAGTCTCCCTTTGTGAATTTCGCATGGACCTCGCGTCCCGGATTGACATGGAAGGCTCAGTACAACTTCTTCGGCTACGGCGAAGGCGGTCCTTCCGGTGCGGCACTGTGCGCCACCGCCAATCCCACGCCTACGGCTCCTGCAACGCCCGTGTCCTGTTCTTCACTGCCTTACCAGACCGGCATGAACATATCGTCGGCCGGGGAGACGGCGCCAAGGAACTTTCACGCGAACAACGTAATCCTCGGAGTTCATTACGAGTTCTAAGCGAAATCGCCTTTCACGAAGAACGATCGATGGGATGGGCCGGGCACGACAGTTTTACCGGTCCAACCCATTTTCTAAAGGAAGGGCGGAATCGCTGGAGGTCGAGCATATCCATCCGGCACCCTGGCGTGAGATGCTCTTGTTCATGAAGCAGTACACGTCCACTGGCATCACCACGTACGCTGGCCGTGGAATTACACAAGGAGTTTTGCAATGACCAAGACGTTTCGTTCCCAGGTGGTTCTGGCGGTTGTGGTTTCATTGGCCAGCGCCGTGGGCTTCGCGCAATCAGGCGAAGCAACTTATAAAGCCAAGTGCGCAGCCTGTCACGGTGCAACCGGTACTCCCAGCGCAGGCATGGCCAAGATGGGCATCAAGGCTGCGTCTGATCCGGACATCAAGAAGCTCACCGTCGATCAGATGGTCGCGGGCATCAAGGCCAGCCCCAAGATGAAGTCGGTTTCTTCGCTTCCGGACGCGGATCTCAAGGCCGCGGTGATCTACTATCGCGGGCTCAAGTAGGCGCTAAAATCCTTTTAGACGATTCGGATAGGCTCGTCCGGAGCGGGGCAGCAACCGGCCTCCCACCAGTCCCAGTTGTGCGTGCGGATTTCCCCGGAAACTCGCATGCACACGCAGGGTGGCGAACGGCGGCGGTATTGCCGTTGGCATTGTTGTATCTTTGAATAGTCAGGGAATCTAGGCAGCTATTTGGCTCTTGCTGAACCCGGAAGTCAGGCTAGGAGGCGGCCGTTGGCGGTGCGGCACACCCCTTGGCCGCTTGGTGCGCGCCGCAGGTCTTTCTCAGCCCTTGAAGGGAGCGCAGTCCTCATGAGGCAGCTTAACGTGTGCCCTGGTAGGTTTTCTGGGAGCCTCCGTCGCACCTTGGCATGCGTGGCCTTATTCGCTGGAATGTTTGCTCCGAGTTGCGAGTCCCAGAAGATGCCGTATCAGATTTACGACGGGCCACAACGTCAGCCCTGGGAGGTCGTCTCGGTGATTGTGCGGGGCGTCCAGTTCGGTAGCGCTGAAATCGAGGTGAACTCAAAGTTGTGGACAGTTGGGAGGTGGGTCGAGGTGTTGCCCGGGACATATCGCGTGATCATACCCGTTGCGTGCAACCAGGACGGTCACACCGTCATGGAATTTGGGACGACCCAGTTTGAGGGCAAATTTACGGCAGCCGCCGGCGACACTGTGATTTACGCGGCTACAAGCGGGAGCCAAACTTTTCAGGTGGGCGGCCGGGAGTGCGTCGGCCCCGCCTATTCCTTCACTGTAACCCGAAATTACTACCCGTCCAACCCGGCCAACCCGTCTAGCGTGGTCAGCCCGGCCAACGCGGATCCAACTTACAAGGCCAAGTGTCAAATCTGCCACGGTGCGACTGGAACCCCTGGCCAGGGCATTGGGATGGCACTTGGCGTGAAACCAGCCTCGGACCCGGAAGTCCAGGCGCTTACAGTGGAGGCCATGGTGCTTCTGGTCAAAAACGGCAAAGGCAAGATGCCCGCCCGCAAGGACAATCTCACCGACCAGCAAATCAGGAATGCGGTTGCCTATTTCCAAGGTTTGGGGAAGCAGCCCGCAGCTTCGGAACGCGGTGCTGAGCCCGCTCCAGTATTTGCAAAGCCATGACCGGGACGCCGGGGGTTTACGATCATAAGGCGACGTCTCGAGCGCAAAACTTAATCGCAACGGAGCGGGGACATGATGTGGCTATCGCGGTCTTGTTTCCAGTTGCTGTACATTTGCCTGTTTAGGGGACATAAAGGTGTCATTGTTACAAAAATTTCGTGAAAACTGGGTACGGCCCGCGCTGTTTTTCGGGAACAACCCCATAAGCCTCGCGGGCGGCGCTATCACCAGCGCTTCCGGCGTAACCATGATCGGGTATTGGCTGGTGGAAATGTTTGGCCGGCCCAATGACAA